>PFWI01000031.1 GCA_002791075.1 bacterium (Candidatus Ratteibacteria) CG_4_9_14_3_um_filter_41_21
ATTTTCATCTTTCATATCTTAACTTGATTGCATAGGAATTTCCTTTTTCTAACCACGAATTAACGCGAATTACTCTAATTCGTAAAATTCGATAAATTCGTGGTTTTATAACTTGATTTATTTTAACACATTTAGTAAGTATATGCTATAATAGGCAAAAATGATTATTAAAGAAGGTAAAAATATTACCCTTGCAGAAAAGAGCAAATTTATCAACCAACTGCTTAAAGAGACAAAAAGAAAATTAAGAAATGTTCTAATCCTCCCGCCTGACTTCACCCGTTTCTGTTCCGGAGCAGGAAAACTTACCGAAATTCTTTACCATTCATTGCCGACATACGCCAATGTGGATATCATTCCTACGTTGGGTCAACATACCCCGATGACCGAGAAAGAAATCAAAAAAATGTATGGGAAAATTCCTTTGCAGTTATTCAAGGTGCATAACTGGCGCAAGGATACGATTAAATTGGGAGAAATCCCCGGTGAATACGTCAAAAAAATATCTCAAGGAAAGGCAAACTTTGCCATTGACGTAGAGGTCAACAAAATGCTGGTAGAAAATAACTATGATGCAATATTTTCTGCAGGAATGGTGGTCCCGCATGAGGTTCTCGGAATGTCAAACCATAACAAAAACATCTTCATCGGAATTGCCGGAAGAAATATGATTAATAAATCGCATTTCTTTGCCGCTCTCTATGGAATAGAGAACAATTTAGGAAGGATTTCTCCACCATTGCGACTCGCTTTTAATTATGCCGAGAAAAAATATCTGAAGAGCTATCCCGTTATTTATGTCCTCATTGTAATGGGGACTGACGAAAAAGGAAAACTGCAAACGCGCGGACTTTACGCGGGTGAGGACGAGGAAACATTTATTAAAGCGGCAAAACTCAGCCAAAAACTTAATATTCATTCTCTGGACAAACCGTTAAAAAAGGTTGTGGCTTATATGGACCCCTACGAATTTAAAAGCACCTGGGTAGCCAATAAGGCAATCTATCGAACAAGGATGGCAATTGCCGATGAGGGAGAATTAGTCATTATTGCCCCCGGACTTAAAAGTTTCGGAGAAAATCCACAGATAGACAATCTCATTCGTAAATACGGTTATATTGGAACACCCGGTGTTCTGAAAGCGGTAGAGAAAAATGAGGACCTCCGGGAAAATCTGGTTGCCGCAGCCCATCTCATTCACGGTTCCTCGGAAGGAAGATTTAAGATTACCTATGCCCCCGGACACCTCTCTAAAAAGGAAATTGAAGGAGTTAATTTCTCCTATGTTAATCTGGGAGAGATAGAAAAGAGATACAATCCTTCCTCCTTGAAGGAAGGGAAAAACATTCTTGCTTCCGGAGAAGTAATTTTCTATATCAGCAATCCCGCCGCAGGACTCTGGGCATTAAAAGGACAACTGACAGCGTAGCTGTCATTGCGAACGAAGTGAAGCAATCTCAAGGGAGTGAGAGTATGAATATTCTTATTACCGGAGGAGCAGGCTTCATTGGCTCTAATTTAGCTCTTGCTCTGCAAAAACAAGCCCTGAACCGTTTTGGTTCAGGGCAAGGCTACAATTTAATTATCATTGATAATCTTTCTTCCGGGAATTTAGAAAATCTCAAAGAATATAAAGGCAATTTTATCAGAGGAGATGTTAGCAAAAAAGAATCTTTTACTCAATTAAAAAAAGAAAAATTTGAAGTTATCTTTCATCAAGCATCTATCACTGACACTACTTATTCTGATGACAAAAAAATGATTTCCGATAACGTGGAGGGGTTTAAAAATGTCTTAAATTTTGCTAATGATTCCGGAGCAAGACTCGTCTATGCCTCCTCAGCAGCAGTCTATGGCAATGGACCCCTACCAATGAAAGAGAACCAAAAACTTTTTCCTTTAAATGCTTATGGCATCTCCAAATGCGAAGCTGATAAAATAGTAAAAGAAACAATTGAGAAAAAAAATAGCCAAATTATCGGACTGCGCTATTTCAATGTTTATGGTCCAGGAGAGGAGCATAAAGGGAAATCGGCGAGTATGATCTGGCAATTATCTCAAAAGATTAAAAAGGGCAAACCTTTGAGAATTTTCAAGTATGGCGAGCAATCAAGAGACCATATCTACGTTAAAGACATTGTTGCGGCAAACCTCAGAGCAATGGAAAGCAATGCGAGAGGCATCTTTAATGTTGGTACCGGTAAACCGACAACCTTTAACAGAATCATTGAAATTCTGAATGGAATATTCAATACTCACTTTAAACCTGAATACTTTGGTCTCCCACCAGCACTGGCGGAAAAATATCAAAACCATACTCATGCAGATACTTCCTTTTTCTCTAAAATTTTAAAGTGGAAAAGCAGATTCTCCATTGAGGAAGGAATTAAAGATTATTTTTCCTCTATCAAATAAAAATGAAAAGAATAAATTTGATTCAGATGAGCACAGGAGAGACTGGTATAGTGGCGGAGATTCAGGGAGGATATAGTATTCAGAGAAGAATGTATGCGATAGGGATAAGACCGGGAAAGAAAATTATGAAGGTAAGTTCGCAATTATGGCGCGGACCAGTAACGGTAAAGGTGGATAACTTCCAGGTGGCTATTGGATTTGGAATGGCCAGCAGAATTATCGTAGAACTGTTATGAAGAAGATACTTTTAATGGGAAATCCCAACGTCGGGAAAAGTGCTATTTTCTCACGGCTTACCGGCGCGCGCGTGGTCATCTCTAATTATCCGGGCACTACCGTAGAATTTATGCAGGGTCATATAAGGCTTCGTGGAGAAGAAGCGCTGGTTATTGACGTGCCCGGAACATACACGATCAAGCCTACCAATAAAGCAGAAGAGGTCGCAGTCCAGATGCTTGGAAGAGATGGCGATATCGTAATTAATGTTGTTGATGCCACAAATTTAGAAAGGAATCTTTATTTAACTTTACAATTAATTGAAAGTGGAATTCCGATGGTGATTGCCCTTAATATGTGGGACGATACAAAACACTGCGGGATTGAAATTAATCTTGAAAAGTTAAAAGCAATTTTAGATGTTCCAGTAATTCCTACCTGTGGCTTAAGCGGGGAAGGCATCAAGGAGTTAGTTGAGAGTTTATCAAAGGCAAAGCCAAGAGAGAAAAAGATTTCCAGTGCCGAAAAAAGATGGCAGGAAATTGGCAAAATTATAGGAGAAATTCAAAAATTGCACCATCGCCATCACACTTTCCTGGATAGTTTGCAAGATTTAAGTATCAAGCCTTCAACTGGTATACCAATAGCAATCGCAGTGCTCTTTCTTAGCTTTCAAATCATCCGTTTCATAGGAGAAGGACTCATTAGTTATCTATTTGAGCCTTTATTCAAGAACTTATGGGCGCCATTAATGTTAAAATTAAGTTCCATTCTGGATCCAGGAACCTTTTTGCACCAGATTCTGATTGGAAAATTAATTGAAAACCAAATAGATTTTGGCCAGTCCTTTGGGCTTCTAACCACCGGCTTATTTGTTCCTTTGGCTATGGTTTTACCGTATATCTTTAGTTTTTACATAGTGTTAGGATTATTAGAGGACGCTGGGTATCTGCCTCGCCTTGCAGTCTTAGTGGATAATATTATGCATCACTTAGGCCTCCACGGCTACGCCATAATTCCAATGATGTTAGGATTAGGCTGCAATGTCCCGGGAGCATTGGCAACCAGGCTTCTTGAAGGAAGGCGGGAGAAATTCATTGCCGCTACCCTGATGGCAATTGCTATCCCCTGTATGGCCCAGACCGCGATGATTATCGGACTGGTGGGAGAAAGAGGAGGAGGATACGTAGCAATTATTTTCTCTACCCTATTCTTAGTTTTGGTTCTTAAGGGTTTGCTCCTGAATAAATTATTGAAAGGGAGAAGTCCTGAAATATTGATT
>PFWI01000035.1 GCA_002791075.1 bacterium (Candidatus Ratteibacteria) CG_4_9_14_3_um_filter_41_21
ATATGCCGATATACAGCGGTGAAAGATGAAGAGATATGGGCACAGATTGTGGACTATAGTGAGGCATATCCTCAAGGCAAACCCGGTAGTCTTGGTGAAGTAAACTATGCCCAACTTAAAAGTGGAGAGATTACTATTCAGGGAAAGAAGGTTCCTACAGGGAATTTATCCAGCTATCCCAAGGCAGTGGAGATTGCCAATACCCTCAAGGAATGGATCAAGCAAGGTGATTTTCTTCTGAGTGAGCCTGTGGCCTATCTACCAGGTCCAGAGACAGGATATACCTTCAAGCCTCTGAAGGAGAGACCGCTGGAGTAGATGGTTGTAGTGGCAAAGATTACTTTGCCTTTCTTTGGCCGAGCAAGCTCGGCTACTACATTTGCGGATTATCGGAGGTGAGCAGTTTTGATCTCTAAAAGGATAGTTCTTCACTTTCCTCATAGACTTGTGGACCAACCGATAGTATGTAACTTGGTTAAAGATTATGAGCTTGAGTTTAATATCTTAAAGGCCTATGTTACCCCAAGGGAAGAGGGTCTGTTAGTTCTGGAGTTAAGCGGAGAGGATAAAAACTATGAACAGGGAATCCAGTATTTAAGAGAGGCTGGAGTAAAAGTACAACCTTTATCCCAAGATATTATTCGCAATGAAGAAAGATGCACCCATTGTGGTGTCTGTGTTCCTATCTGTCCTACAGGCGCCTTAGTAGTAGAACCTTTGACCAGAAAAGTTAACTTCTACGATAATAAATGCATTGCCTGTGAGCTGTGTGTAAAGGCTTGTCCTGTCCGGGCAATGGAGGTACACTTTTAATTTCGTATGAGTAAAAAATTACAACGGTTAAAGGAAATTTTAACTAAGATGGAAAGCGTTCTCATTGCCTATTCAGGTGGAGTGGATAGCACCTTTTTACTTAAGGTTGCCAGGGATGTATTAAAGGATAAAGTAATAGCGGTTATGGCTAATTCCTTAACCTATCCTTCGGGAGAGATAGACCAGGCTGAGATAATCGCTGAAGCATTGGGCGTAAGATATATAATAATTGAGACAAAGGAGTTAAAGAACTCTAAATTCTCTGGTAATTCTAAAGATAGATGTTACTGGTGTAAGAGAGAATTATTTTCACAGCTTTCTTATATTGCCAAAAAAGAAGGTTTGAAATATGTCGCCGATGGAACAAACTTTGATGATACAAAAGACTATAGGCCAGGGACAAGAGCGGCCAAAGAGTTCAAGGTGAGAAGTCCTTTGAAGGAGGCAGGATTTACAAAGGAGGAAATTCGGAGCTTATCAAAGAAGTTAGACCTTCCCACCTGGGATAAGCCCGCGTTGGCCTGTCTTGCCAGCCGTTTCCCTTACGGGATGAAGATAACCAAGAAGAATCTTACCAAAGTTGATAAAGGAGAAGGGTTCTTAAGAAAGTTTGGTATCTCTCAGGTGAGGGTAAGGCACCATAACAAAATCGCCAGAATAGAGGTTCCGAAAGAAAAGCTACCTAAATTGTTAGAAAAGAAAACAAGAAGGCAAGTTTTGTCATACTTTAAGAGATTAGGCTATAATTATGTAACGGTTGATTTGGAAGGATATCGAACCGGCAGCATGAATGAAATCTTAAAATGACAAGGACAATGGGGAAATTGAAGATTCTCTAAACAAAAAAGGGAATATAATTTGAGGTGATAACAATGTTTGATAAATGTCCAGGAGCAGCCAATATACGAACGCCTACGATTAAAATAAAAAAGTGCCCCAAATGCAGTGTAGAAGTAGAAATTTTCTCTGACGAGATGCAAGTAAAATGTGGTAATTGTGGATTTACAATTTACAGTGACTTGCAATCTTGTGTGCAATGGTGTAGATATGCCAAAGAATGCGTTGGAGAGGAGACCTACAGAAAATTAAAAAAGAAGAAAATTGCATTTTTATGCGTTGAAAATTCATGTAGAAGCCAAGTTGCCGAAGCTTTGGCGAAAAAGTTATGTAATAGACCTAACTTAGAATTTGTCAGTGCAGGAACGCATCCTGCAAGTGAAGTAGACCCAAAAGCATTAGAAGTGTTGCGAAAGGAGAATATTACCTGGACAGGCAAGCCAACGAATTTATCCGAAATAGGACAGGTAGATGTAGCGGTGACTATGGGATGTGAAGTCGTATGCCCTGCTATTCCTGGGACAAAAATTGTTAATTGGGACATTCCAGATCCGAAGGGAAAAGGAATTGAAGAATATCATAAAACATTAAATATTATAAAAGAAAAAGTTGTAGAATTGTTAAAGGAGATTGAGGAATGACGAAAGTAAAAAGGAAAATCATCAAGATTGATGAAGAAAAATGTAATGGGTGTGGATTTTGTATTCCTTCCTGTCCAGAAGGAGCATTGCAGATTGTAGATACACCAAAAGGGCCAAAAGTAAGGTTGGTTAAAGAGAATTTTTGCGATGGACTCGGTGCTTGTTTAGGTGAATGTCCACAAGGAGCGCTGAGCGTTGTAGAAGCAGAGGTTGAAGAGTATGATGAGGAAGGTGTAATTGCTCACCAGTTGCCACAACATCATTCACATAAGATGCCTAAACGAGTAACTATTTGCCCTTCTGCAAAGGTGATGTCATGGCAGGCACAACTGCCAAAGACTAAATCCCGTAAATCTGTTGGTTCCGAGCTTCGTCAATGGCCAGTGCAGCTTCACCTTGTGCCTCCGGTGGCCCCATATTTCAAAAATGCTGATTTGGTTCTTGTTGCCGATTGTGTCCCATTTGCTTATGCTGATTTTCACCAGGATTTTCTTAAAGGTAAAGCGATTGCTATTGGTTGCCCCAAGTTAGATGATGTTGATGCCTATATAGAAAAGATCACACAAATAATTAAAACAGCAAATCCTAAAAGCATAGAAGTAATTCATATGGAAGTTCCATGCTGTTATGGTCTTGTTCATATTGCCAAAGAGTCCTTAAGAAAAAGCGGGGAAAATATCCCATTTGAGAGTGTAATTATTGGAATTAAAGGTGAAGTAATGGCGACGGAGGTGTAAAAATGGAAAGATTAGAAATGTTTTGTTATCAATGTTCCCAGACTGCGAAAGGAACAGGTTGCACAGTTAAAGGTGTGTGTGGAAAAGAACCTACAGTAGCCCGCCTGCTTGATAACTTGATATTTGCTATTAAAGGAATATCTGCCTATCTCTATCATGCAAGAGAACTTGGATTTGCTGATTCCGAAGTAGATGGTTTCATTGAAAAGGCACTTTATACTACATTTACAAATGTGAATTTTGATGCAGAAAGCTTTGTTCAGTTAGCCATTAAAGCTGGAGAAATGAATTTAAGGACAATGAGACTTTTGAAGGAAGCCCATATTAAAACCTATGGGGAATCTGAGCCTACCAAAGTGCGGACAGGAACAGACAAAGGCCCGGGAATTGTTGTTACCGGCCATGGGCTGAAAGCACTTGAGGAGTTGCTCAAACAAACAGAGGGAACAGAGATAAATGTTTATACCCATTCAGAACTTTTGCCTTCACATGGCTATCCAGGATTAAAGAAATATAGACATCTAAAAGGCAATCTTGGAAAATCATGGATTGACCAGCAAAAATTATTTACAGAATATTCTGTAGTAATTCTTGGGACATCAAACTGTGTTGTTATACCGAGAGAAGAATACAAAAATAGGATGTTTACAACAGGTCCTGCAAGACTGCCTGGCGTGATGCATATAGAAGAATACAACTACGCTCCTCTTATAGAGAAAGCAAAATCATTACCAAAACTTGAAGAAAGACCTGGAAACATTGTGCTAACTACAGGATTCTCAAAATCTGCGGTTTTGTCTTTGAAGGATAAAATTAAACAACTAGTAGAGGAAGGGAAAATACGCCATTTTTTCCTTCTTGGGGGTTGCGATTCATTCACGAAAAAAATGGAATATTACAGAGAATTTGTCCAAAAGTTGCCACAAGATACTGTTATTTTAACTTTGGGGTGTAGTAAATTTAGGATTAATGACCTGAATCTTGGAGAGATTGAAGGCATTCCAAGACTAATTGACTTAGGACAGTGTAACGACTCAATTGTTGCTATAGAAGTTGCTACTGCTTTTGCTGAGACCTTCGGGGTAGGAATAAATGAACTTCCTCTCACACTAATCTTGAGCTGGACGGAGCAGAAAGCAGTATCCATCCTCTGGAGTCTTTTCGCACTCGGCTTAAAAGGTATTTATCTTGGCCCCATCCTTCCTGCCTGGGTAAATGACGAGGTTTTGGAAATATTGAGAGAAAACTATGATTTGCGCCTTATAAGCAATCCAGAAAACGACCTTAGAAATATCTTAAAAAAATGATATAATTTAAAAAGATTTAGAAATGCGGAGGGAAAGATGAAAAGAATATACCTTGACTACGCCGCCACTACGCCTACAGCCCCAGAGGTAGTAGAGGCAATGTTACCATATTTTACTGATAGATTTGGCAACCCCTCCAGTATTCACTCCTTTGGTCAGGAAGGGAAAGCGGCGATAGAGGAAGCCCGAGAAAAAATAGCTAATCTTATTGGCGCAAAGCAAGAAGAAATCATCTTTACCAGTGGAGGCACAGAAAGTAATAACTCTGCCCTAAAAGGCGTAGCCTATGCCAACCAGCATAAGGGGAACCATATTATTACTACCCCTCTTGAACACCATGCGATAATTGAGCCCTGCAACTTTCTGGAGAAAAGTGGTTTTAAGGTAACTTATCTTCCGGTAGATAAGGATGGTCTTCTTAATCCAGAAGAGGTGAAAAAGGCGATTACTACCAAGACTATTCTTATCTCTGCTATGCACGCTAATAATGAGATTGGAACAATTGAGCCGATCGCTGAGATAGGTAGAATTGCCCGCGAGCGAGATATCTATTTTCATACCGATGCTGTCCAGACCTTCGGGCATCTTCCTATAAATGTTGATGAACTTAATGTCAACCTACTTAGTATATCTGCCCATAAGCTATGCGGACCTAAAGGAATGGGAGCGCTCTATGTAAAGAAGGGCACGAGAATGGTTTCATTTATGCACGGAGGTGAGCAGGAGCGTAGGCGCCGGGCATCTACCGAGAATGTCCCCGGGATAGTGGGATTTGGCAAAGCGGTGGAGATTGCTGAAGAAAAGATGGAAGAAGAGGCGAAGGAATTGACCATTTTGCGAGATAAACTGATCAAGGGTATCTTTGAAAAGATAGACCATGTCTGTCTGAATGGGCACCCTACAAAAAGACTTCCCAACAATATCAATGTCTCCATCGAATTTGTAGAAGGTGAATCAATGCTGCTCAATTTAGATATGGAAGGCATTGCGGCCTCCACCGGGTCCGCCTGTAGTTCAAGTAGCTTAGAACCATCGCATGTATTGTTATCTTTAGGGTTATCACCTGAGTTAGCCCATGGTTCTTTGAGATTTACACTCGGTAGATACACTAAAGAAGAAGAGATTGATTATGTTTTGGAAATATTGCCTAAAATAGTAGACAAACTTCGCTCTATGTCACCCCTATATAAAAAAGCCTCATAAATGAGGCAACTACACATTTTTTGTAGTCGCTCGATTCATCGAGCTAAAACTGTAGTTTAAAAAGAGGATAAAGATGCGTGATGTATTCTCATTATATAGCAAGAAGGTTATGGAGCACTTCAAGAACCCCAGGAATGTGGGAGAGATGGAAAACCCTGATGGCATCGGTCATGTGGGCAATCCGATATGTGGTGACATCATGGAGCTTTATATCAAGGTTAAGAATGAAATCATCGTTGATGCAAAGTTCAAGACGTATGGTTGTGGTGCAGCTATCGCCACAAGTTCAATGGTCACCGAATTGGTAAAAGGCAAGACTGTAGATGAAGCACTTAAAATCTCCAATCGAGCAGTAGCTGAGGCCTTAGGAGGTTTGCCTCCAGTTAAACTCCATTGTTCTCTTCTTGCAGAAGAGGCACTGAAATCTGCGATAGATGATTATTTTAAGAAACAAGGAGCAAAACGATGATTCTTAATTTTCTCTCCACACTTCAGCATTATATTATTGAGATCGCTCCCAGTGTGGTAATAGGGTTTTTCTTAAGTGGGGTTATCCATGAATTTGTACCGCAAACTCTAATTAATCTCTATCTTACTCAAAAAGGAATCAAGCCTATTCTTTACACAACGCTTATCGGAGTTCTCCTTCCTCTCTGCTGTTTTGGTTCCTTGCCGGTAGCAATTGGTTTCAGGAAGAGAGGTGTGCCATTAGGTCCGATTCTTGCTTTTCTTGTTGCTACTCCGGCCACCTCAGTTACTGCAATTTTAGTCACCTGGCGTCTTATGGGAA
>PFWI01000103.1 GCA_002791075.1 bacterium (Candidatus Ratteibacteria) CG_4_9_14_3_um_filter_41_21
TAATCCACCCGCCCACCCGCGCGGTATGGGGTTAGCTACATGATAGTCATCCTCGCACAATTTTGGTTTTTTTCAATAATCCGGCAAGCAAATAGAGTTAACAAGCAGGGTTAGATATTATATAATTAGGGTAGGCAAGAACATTAATTTGTCTAATTTTCCTTAAACTTTTGAAGTAGGAAGTAAATAGGCATGGGGTATGGAGTAGCGATATTTAAAGATGCAGAAGTGGTGGGGGGTAGAGCAGAGGTATGGAGGGACAGTTAGAGGGCCGATATTATTTTGGGTATGTATAATTATGGTAGGTGGAAGCAGGTATGAGATTTTGGATTATCAGGTAAGCTCAACATTTAAGTTTTTACATATTAAGAAGAGGTATATTTTTGAGTGTGATATAATGTTACGCAAGCGGACATTTGGTGGTGTTTTACTGTAGCGGGAATAAACAGTTTTTCTGGTAAAATACCAAGTCTAATGATACCAGACCTCAGCGGGGTTTTCCGTAGAGATTATAAACAGTTTTGTTATTTTTCTTACGACAATTTAGCATCAATTTCCCTACTTAAAGACTTCTTTGGCTGCCTTAATAATTTTTTAATTTTCCTCAGTTTTGATTCAAGCATCCGCATAGTAGAAAGATCGTAGGGCAACTTCTCTACCATCATGATTATAATTTTGAGTAAGATTTTGATAGCACTTTTTTCTGCATTTTCTTTATTCATTTTCTGCCTCCATTTGATACTATAAACTTATTAAGTATAATAGCATATCTTTCAGTATTTGTCAAGATAAATCTTTGAATTATTTTGAATTTTTTTGAAAAAAACACTTGACTTTTTGAAGAAAATTTTGTATACTTAATTTAGGTTTTAGCTTAAAGAAAAGAAAGGGGATAATTGAGAATGTTAAAAAGAAAGTATATTCGAAATGTCGGATTATATGTAACTGATAAGCAATATAAAAAGCTACTGGAAATTGCTGAAAACAATTCTGTGACTATATCCACAGTGTTACGGATGTTAATTGATAGTATTACAAATGTTGAAATTAATTATGTAATGAAAAAAAGAGAAAAAGCTATAATTGGGAGGTAAGAATGTTGACAAAAATAGCCGATGGAGTCTGGTTTAACAAGGACACTGGAGAAACCTGTAGTCTTCGCAATC
>PFWI01000071.1 GCA_002791075.1 bacterium (Candidatus Ratteibacteria) CG_4_9_14_3_um_filter_41_21
AAACTTCTCGACTTTTCTTTCCATAATTATAATTAAATGAAAACTCTTTTCAATTATACTTAATCAATTACCCTTTGTCAAATTGCAATTTGAAGATTAATAATAGAGATAGGAATCCCTTGGTTTGGGGAGCGAGTTGATATTCTCAGCAATAATTACCGGTTTTTCTCCCTTCAGTTTTACTTTACCATAGACTTTGACCCAGCTATCCTGTTTCAATTCTCCGGCCTTTTCTGATTCTATCCTTATTCCCAGGGGAGTAGCATGGGCGGCACAACAGGTGATTAAAAAACGAATCAGGATAAAGGAAGTGGAATCTTCAGCCTCTTTATAGACAATACCCTCTGTGGTCACCAATGAATCCCGAATAGACTCAGGTTCTTTCTGAGAGATAGCCAGAATCTGTTTTATATTTAATTTTCTATATTGACCATCCTTCTCTACTTTTTGCTTAAGAGTCTCTAAAATAATCATCTTTCGGTCTTCTAACTTTAGATTCACACCCCGTTTAACCGCGGCAAGGCTGGAAAGACCGGTGGGCCTGACCAGCATTCCCAGAAGAACCGGAAAGAGGAGAAGAGAGAGAAGGAGTATATCCGGAGGATTTATCGGAGAAGCGAGAGCTCTTCTCTTCAATCTCAAGACGAACATCAAAATGAGGATAAAAAGTCCCAAAAGAGTGAGAAAAATATAATGTTTTTCAATGTAGAGAATTAGCCTTCTGCTCAAAAATAGATAGATGATAAAGATAATCCAGATAACCAATGTTAGATTTATAGCGGAATCTTTCTTAACCTTCATTATCTTCCCGTGTAAACTACGCGTATGTTGTCATTGCGAGGAGCGTTAGCGACGTGGCAATCTCATGAGATTGCTTCACTTCGTTCGCAATGACACGGGGTTCACTTGAGTAGTTACCTTCCCGTTAAGTTTAGAAGGTAAGTTATGATAAAGATTGAGATGGATACAAAAAGAAAAATTTTTACCACGAATCTTTTTTTGAATACCCCCAGATACATCGTCAGAAGACTTAAACTAACCATTGGCCCAGCAATCAAGAAAGCAAGTTTAGAACTCAGGGGAAATTGAGTGAAGGTAGCGGCGACGAAGGCATCAGCTATTGAGCATAAGGATAATAAAATAGCCAAAGACTCCATCACTCCAATGGAAGAAAAATGGTTACCGGCCATTTTTAAAATTGCCGGTCGGGAAATAAGGGTTTGAAATAAAGCCGCAAGAAAAGCTCCAAAAATGAGGTATTTACTCATCTCCAAAAAGTCTTTCTCGGCATGTTGAAAAATCTTCTGAATTTTAGAAGGGGAGGAAGAATTGTGATTAATTTCGGAAAAATCTTCGGGAATATCTTTAAGGACATCTTTTCCTTTAACTCCTTTGCTCATTAAAATGGCAGCCAGGAAAGCGATAGAAGAAGCCAAGACTATTCTACCCCCAATTGCTTTCCCGGAACCATTGAAGGCGACCGCCGTGGAAAAGATGACAATTGGATTGATGATCGGTGCCGCGAGCATATAGCTAAGCGCTCCACTTAAAGGAAGATTCTTTTTTATCAGCCTTCTGGCAACCGGGACACTTCCACAGCTGCAAACTGGGAAGACAAGTCCCAGGAAAAGACCGCTTAAAGGAGCCAAAAAGCGGTTAGCAGGAATAAACCTCTCTAATCGCTTTTGAGGAACCAAAACCTCAATAGTTCCCGAGACCAGGGTTCCTAAAAGCAAAAAAGGGATTGCTTCCAGGAGTATAGCTAAAAAGATGATAGAAAAGAGTTGCAACTTTGCATTCTTCAAGATGAGCGAAATATCTTTGAGCTCTCCCCATTGCCAGGTATTAAGTAAATACAGAAGGATGAGGATGCCAACAATTAAGAGAAATTTTTTAAGTCCAACATAAAATCTATTTTCTCTCTCCATTCCTATATAATACCGTAATACCTTTTACTTTGATGAATTTTGGAATTTATCCTTTTCTTTTTTTCTAAAACCTCCAGATATTTTACCACTTCATTAAGATGAGCTCCTAAAACATTGGAGATTTCTAAGGCTGTAACCGGTCGGCGGGATAGAAGAGCCAGAATCTCTTTTTCTAAATCCTTTTGATAAGCGGTTTGTTTTTTTCTCTTGAAAGGGATAATTATCTCACAGTTCTTACCGAAAAGTTTTTTGATGTTTTTTAGTTTATTCAGAGAAACAGGTTTTACCCATTCCTCTGCGGGAGGACGAACCGGACTGTTAAGTTGAACCTTATCCGGTCGGATAAGATTAATTGCCGCTTTAAGTTTTTTCAGTTCTTGGGAATTATCATTAACCCCGGAAACCAACATTATCTCCAGGAAGATTTTACCATCAAATTCCTCTCTGAATTTTGTCAGCCCGGAAATAATTTTGTCTATTTTTAACGAAGAATATGGTCGGTTAATTTTTTCAAAAACTGAAGAGCTCACGGCATCCAGCGAGGGAATAACCAAGTCGGCTTTTTTGAGATTTTCTCTTATTTTCTTTTTGAAAAGCAGGGTTCCGTTAGTTAAGACCGCTACCGGGATTTCAGTTATTTTTTTAATCTCGGAAATCATCTCTCCGATTTTAGAATTTAAGGTGGGCTCTCCGCTCCCGGAAAAGGTAAGATAATCTATTTTCCTTCCCGATGAAATGACTTTTTTTAACTGCTTTAAGATTAAAGAAGAAGATACGCATTCCTTAGTTTTTATAGTTTTTTTAAGTGTTCTTCCTAATTGGCAATAAACACAATCAAGGGAACAGGTTTTGTAAGGAATAGTATCTATCCCTAAGGAAAATCCCAGTCTTCGGGAAGGAACCGGTCCGAATACATAACTTTTCATTTTTTACGTGCGATGAATCGCACCGCTACGTTTATTTGTGCGATGAATCGCACCGCTACGTTTTGGACTCAGAATGACAGACTGTAATTCGTACAATTCGTGTTCATTCGTGGTTGCTATTATTTTTTCGTGTCTTCAATCTTTCATGATTTCGTAATATTGTCTTTATCTGTGGTTATATTTTAGTATCATGTCTCCTATCTTGCAATTTAGTTCTCTGGCAACTATTGAGCATTTAGCCTTTAACAAAAAGAAGATTGGCCTATTGGCTTCCGAAAGGGTCTCAAAATTTCCCTGCCCTTTGCTGATGATAAAAGAAGATTGATTGAAAAAAGAAAGGAATTCCTGGCTGCAAAGTTCCAGGGGGGTTCCGGAAATGGGAGAACCGCTGGGAATGAGTTTGGCGATTTTATCTATTCCGCAAAATTTTGCATCCTCTATTGTTGCATCATTGATAATTGGGGCACTTCTAACCGCATAGATTACCCCTTTTCCCATTTCCTCAATCAAAAGCCGGTCAAAAACTGTCTCTCCACAATTATCTGCAATATAAAGAATTTTAGTGTTTTTTTTCAAAAATTTCTTAAACTCCTCGTAATCAAAGATGGGGAAATTGCCCTCAGAATTTAATTCCTTCTCTAAATTGAAAGAATCCCCGATACCAAAATCAATGGTATTGCCCAAAATGGCCAATTTTGTTGCCTCTTCTAATGGTTCCTTTGCTCTTCTAATCCTTTCCTTTAATTGCGGATAAAGTTTTAGGGCTAATTTGTTTGATTTTACCTTTTCTTTCTTAAAGGGGTCAACTACACCGGTAATTTTGCGAATGGCTCTATAGACGATTCGGCTCATATAGGCTGGGGAAAGTGAATAAGAAATTTTTGGAATCTCTCTGGAGATTTCGTCTAAGACCCTTTTTTGCAGGATTTCATCTGCATCCGCCTCCCGGGATGCCGAGAGAGCTTGCCTGAAAAAACAGGGGATACAATCCAGATATGTTTTCATTCAAAAATACATATTCTCCGCCACTAAATAGGCAAAGTCCTTTTCCATTTCGTTAGGTTTGATATGTTCAATCCTTTTGGCGATTTCCTCGGCTTTCTTGCGGCTCTCCTGGGAAATGAGCATCTCTCTCGCTCCTTCTAAAGCGCCATTCCCAATCTTAATCACTTTTATTTCTTCTATTTCCGGTATAAGCCCAATCTTTATCGCATTGGTTGTATTGATAAAATTCCCAAATCCACCGGATAAATAAACTCTTTCCAAACCCTTTGCTTCTATTCCGTAATATTTAAGCAATAGGTCCTGATCGGTCCTCAATCCTGCTTTGGCAGTAATCAACTGATAAATATCACTCTGCGTTAATTTAATCCCATCGGTCACATAGAAGTCTTCCGTAATTTTGGCATTTTTACTCATAATGTTGTGCTTTAGGAGTTCGGCAAGCAAATCTATTAAACCTGAGCCACATATACCTTTGGGATGGGTATCCCCGATGGTATGGTATACTACCCTGCCGTCCCTGATCATGATGTCCTTGATTGCTCCCTGGATGGCACCCAATCCCGCAGAGATGGTGGCTCCCTCATAGGCTCCACCAGCCGCACAGGAAGCGCTGATCAACCTTTGGGAATTGCCCAAGATTACCTCTCCATTGGTACCGATGTCTATGGTCATACTGACACCTTCATTTTCATCCATCCCGGAAGCCAGAACATCAGCGACAGCATCTGCTCCGGCATGACCGCCAATAAGAGGCGCTCCATATACTTTACCCCCAGGATTGATTCTAAGACCTATTTCCTTCGCCCCTTTTATCACCGGCTCTTTCTGAGTAGATTCATAGGGTTTAATTCCTAAAGAGGTGACATCAAGCCCAAAAAATATATTCCTCATTGTAGGATTACCTACTACCACCGCCTCATAGACATAGTCACAGACAGTTTCCCCTCTTCTTGATTCAATCTCCTTCAAAGATTCATTTATTCCATTGATTACCCTCTCTTGTACTTCCTTTAATCTTATCTCCCTTTCCTCCCTTGGGAAATATTCATTCTTTTCTTTATTCACCATCGTATATTCGATGCGGGAGATGACATCATTTCCATATGAAATCTGGGGATTGGTTTTGGCGATTGTCGCTAAAATATTGCCATTCTCTAAATTTACCAAATTAAATACTACCGTTGTTGTGCCGACATCAATCGCCAAACCAAAAATTTTTCCGTGATAATCATCTAATATTTTTCCCTGATAGAATACTTTTTCTCCTTTTTGGCGGAGATAAGGAGAAAGAGGTATCTTCTTTTCGGTTACCGTTTTTAGAATTTCATATTTGCCGAATTCCTTAATTAAGACTATAACATTCGCCGTATCTTTAATTATTCTGGCCTGGCAGGCCAGTCTTTCTCCTGCGGGGAACAAAAATTTCTTCTCGGGTTCGGTCAATTTACCTAAATTTTCTTTACCTTTTTCTATTCTTACTACACATCTTCCGCAGGTGCCTTTGCCGCCGCATTCGGAATTTATCTCTATGCCGGCTTCCTTTATATGGTCCAGAATAGTAAGCCCCTTATGGAGAGAGAATCCTTTTCTTCCTTTCTTATACTGAGGAAAATATATTTTACTCATTTTCCCATTTCTCCTATTTATACCCAGAGATTACTACAAAGCCGCCTTTCCCGTGACCTTTCATAGGAGTCTCTATCGTTTTAATGGCTTCTGGAAGATTAAAAATTGTCTGATGAAAAGAAAATTTATTAAAGCCTCCTTTCCGGAGCAATGCTCTTGCTTCCTTTACCGAAAAAAAGTTTGCCTTTTTGTAAAATATACTCTTCTTCTGCTGGTAAAACTTACCCAGGAAACTATCCTTATCAACAATAGCGAGAATAATCTTTCCCTTGTTTTTTAAAACTCTCTTTGCTTCAGATATTACTTTCTCTGGTTCTTTCACAAAACATATGGTAATTGCGATTAAACAAAAATCAAACTTTTTATCTTTATAGGGAAGTTTTTTGCCCTGGCCAATCTTCGCATCTATTCCGCGACTTTCAGCAACCTTTACCATTTTAACCGAAGGGTCAATCCCGTAATGGATACCCAGAACAGAGGCAAACCTCCCGGTGCCTACACCAACCTCTAATCCTTTACCTTTCCTGGGCAGAACCTTTTTTATCGCTTCAACCTCAGAAAGATAGGCAAATCTGTAGTTGTCATACCAGGCGTCATACCTTTTCCAGTATTGATCAAAAATATTCTTCATCTCTTAACCGCTTTTATTTCAGGTCTAACCGTAATCTTTGATTTTATCGAATTGGAGATAAGGCAATTTTTCTCAGATAAAGCCAGAAGGTTCTTTGTTTTCTCAATATCATCTGCCAAGGTCACTGAAATCTTAGGAACAACCTCAATGGAAGAAAAAATAAGACCTCGCTCAGACTTTTCTAAGATACCTTCAGCAGAGCTTTCATAACTTAAGAATTTAAGATTTTCTCGCTCAGCATAATACAAAAATGTTGTCATAATACAGGCATTAACCGAAGCAACAAAAAGGTCCTCCGGTGTCCAGATGCCTGGGTGTCCTTTAAACTCAGGTGGGGTAGATACCTTAATCGTTGGCTTGCCGGAGGATGAAAGTAACCCCTTCCTCGCTTCTACCCATTTTAGATTTGTCCGGTAGATAAATTTCTTGGGTTTCGCTCTTGTCTCATCCATAATTTATTAACTATAATTGTCATTGCGAGCCTGAAGGGCGTGGCAATCTCATGCGATTGCTTCGTCGTCCGCCAATAGTACTTAGACGAATTCCTCGCAATGACAATGGTGCTGTTATCTGTGTTAATCTGTGGTTTCATTATTAGCTGAGAGGACAGGTTCCGGTTGGACAACTTGACTCTGATGAACTGCTACTGGATGAAGTTCCAATCCCAAATGATGCCAATGTCTTCTCAATATTCTTACTGTCACATTGCGGGCATTTTAATTCTGGTCTTTCCGCAGTAACCCCAATTAATAAATCAAACTTCTTGCCGCAATCCTTACAGATATAGCTATAAACTGGCATTCTTTTTCACCCTCCTTTCATTTTTTTTGCAGCCTTTCCTGCTGCAGCATCTCCTCCGCCGATTACCACTACATCTTTATTTCTATATAAAGGACCGTCACTTGTAGCGCAGTTCATAATATGTTATCCAGTTTTTCGCTAATCATTTCCTTGGGAACAGCTCCGATTATCTGGTCAACAACCTTACCTT
>PFWI01000030.1 GCA_002791075.1 bacterium (Candidatus Ratteibacteria) CG_4_9_14_3_um_filter_41_21
AAGGGAATTTGTTTATCAAATGAGATTAAAGATATTTCAAGAGGCAGATAAAAAGGAAATCCCAATTTCCTCTCTTTGTCCGAAGCATCATGTCAGTAGGAAATGGTTTTATAAATGGAAAAAGAGAAGGGAAAGATTGGGAGATGAAGGTTTAAGATCGAAGATAAGAGCAGTTCCAAAGATGCCCAATAGAGTGCCAAAAGAAATAGAAAGGCAGATTCTAAACTTTGTAAAAGAGTATCCTACTCGGGGCACAGAGCGAATAGAAGGAGAATTAAAATCTGCTGGTATCTCTGTTGGCCATACCGGTATCTACAATGTCCTTAAGAAAAGAGGTTTAAATAAAGCCAGGAGTCGTTTGGAATGGGTAAGGAAATTAAGCGGGGAGGTAGTTACCCAGGATGAAATAACCAGGGATAAAGAAAAGGCGAAGAATAATCATGTAGAAGCAACCTATCCCGGTCAATTGATAGGAGAGGATACCTTCTATATTGGCTGCCTGAAAGGGATAGGGAGAATCTATCACCAGGTTGCCTGTGATTGTTTCTCCTCCTTTGGTGCTGCTAAAATCTATGATAACAAGACTACCGATGCTTCTACAGACTTTGTGGAAAATCACTTGGTTAAGAGATTTGCTCCAGTAAAGATAGAGAGAGTCCTTACAGATTGCGGCTCAGAGTATACCACCTGGCATGAGGAGGCAATACCAAACCATGAATTTGAAAAGACCTGCAAAAAGCTCGGGATAAAGCACACCACTACCAAAGTGAAGCATCCCTGGACTAATGGCTATGTGGAGAGATTAAACAAAACGCTTTTAGATGAATTCTATTCTGTTGCCTTCAGAAAGAAGCGTTACGAGAGCATAGAGGCTCTGCAAATTGATTTGGGTAACTTCATGGATTACTACAACTATCGCAGAATACATCAAGGATACAAACTAAAGAAGAATGGCTATAGAATACCAGCAGAGGCACACCTTCAGAAAAATTTGACATTACAAAAAGAAAGTAGTAAGATAAAAATATCAGAATCAATCGGAGACAGAAAGGAGGTGGAGAAAAATTTGACTTTTGCCTACGATTCTGTTAAGATAGAGGAGGAAAATAAGGAGGTTCTGGACACTCAGTTTGTAACCACA
>PFWI01000079.1 GCA_002791075.1 bacterium (Candidatus Ratteibacteria) CG_4_9_14_3_um_filter_41_21
ACCTTTAAAGAAATTAGCGAAAGAAAGCCAGTTAAAACCAGAGGAATGGAGAAAAATCTATAGTAGCAGTAAGATAATATTAGCCATTCACTATCAGGATGGAAAAATACCTTGCTATCAGGCCAGCCCTAAGGTCTATGAGGCTTTAGCTTGTAAAAGTTTTCTTCTGGTGGATAATCAGAAAGATGTTAAATCATTATTTGAAGATGGGAAACATCTAACAATCTTCAAGGATATTAAGGATTTAAGAGAAAAAATTAAATATTATCTAATTCATCCCGAAGAAAGAGAAAGGATTGCTCAAGAGGGTTACCGAGAGGTTATCCAGAAACATACTTATCTTCATCGAATAAAAAAGATGCTTACCGTTATTGGAAAAAAGATTTTTGAATCGGCTTAAGAATTATGCTAAAATACATAATGTATTTTTAAATAATAAGGAGTCAGGATGAATCCATTCTTTTATGGTGGGGCAGTAGGAGGAAACTACTTTGTGGATAGAGAAAAGGAAATTGCAACCCTTCTTGCTGATTTGAAACAGCAGAACAAAATTTTTCTTATCTCTCCAAGAAGATACGGAAAAACATCCCTTATTTTTAAGATCGCCAAACTTCTTAAAAAGGAGAATTTTCTTATTGCTTATCTCGACCTTTATAAAGTCACTTCCCTGGAGCAGTTTGCCTCTCTTTATGCAAAGGCTTTGGCAATGGCAACTGAAACAAAGATTGAGAAAGTTATAAAATTTATCCAGAGCATAATTTCTTCTTTAAGACCAAAGATAACAATTTCTCCTGAGGGAGAAATTTCCATTAGGATGGAAGTGGAGCCGGAGAAAAAGGATGTTTTTTCGCTTTTGGAGAAACTATATAACGCACCGGAGGAAATTGCCCTGAAAAGAAAAAAGAAGTTTGTTCTTATTTTTGACGAATTTCAGGAGATTTTATCTTTTGGAGGAGAAGGAATTGAGAAAAGTATGAGAGCAGATATTCAATACCATAAGAATGTTGGCTATGTTTTCTCAGGTTCAAAGAAATCCCTGATGATAGATTTGGTTTCAAATTCATCAAGAGCCTTTTATAAAATGGGCAAGGTCTTTTTTCTGAATAAAATTCCTCACGATAAATTCTTTCATTTTATTAAAAATGGATTTGTTAAAACGAGGTTTAAAATTTCAAAAGCAGCAGTTTCCCAAATCCTCTCCGTAACCTCGGAAATTCCATATTATGTTCAATATTTAGCTCATGAAGTATGGAATAACTGCATTGAAGAAAAGAAAGTCGATGAAGAGAGGGTGTTAAAAACTGCTTGTGAGATTGTTACCTCTCAATCTCCAATTTTTTTAACCATATGGGATTCCTTAAGTTTATCTCAGAGAAGGGTTTTGCAGGCGATTGCTTCTTCTGGTGGGGAGAATATCTTTTCTCATGAATTTATGAGAGGTTATCATCTTGGACCCATTGGTTCTGTGCAGACGTCGATAAAGATGCTTTTGAAAAAAGGAATCTTAGAAAAGGAGAATAAAACCCTTAATTTCTCTGATATATGGTTTAAGGAATGGGTAAAGGTAACTCTATAATACTTATTTAACAAAATTGTAGTCGCTCCATTTATGGAGCATGTTTTCTCTGCCTCATAAATGAGGCAACTACATCTTATTTATTTAAGAAGGTTATCCAGAAGCATACCTATCTTCATCGGCTAAAGAAAATATTAGAAATTATTAGTCCAGACCAATGCTTAAGAGAAAATATTTAATCATAAACATCGCTATATTTTTAAGTCTTCTGATTATAATCCTCTTTTCTCGGCTTTTTAGTCTATCCCATTATTTTAAGCTCCAGGCTAATCCTGAAAAGAAATTAATCGTGGTTTTCAGAAACGATGATATCCAGAACTTTTCGGGTTCAAAATTAGAACTTAAATTATTTAGAATCTTTAAAGAAAATAATATTTCTCAAACCTATGCTCTCGTTCCTTTTGAAATTAATCTTTTAGAAAAGAGAGAGTTAATGAAAATTTTGAAAGAACACCTAAAATTGGGATTAGCCGAGATAGCTCTTCACGGATATGCTCACCAAGATTTAGGTAAACGCACCGAATTTTTAGGTAGACCCCTGGCTGAACAATTTAAAAAGATAAAGGTGGGTAAATCATACTTAGAAGATCTTTTTAAAATAAAAATTATTACTTTTATACCACCATTTAATAGTTATGATTTAAATACGATTAAAGCCTGCCGAGAAAATAATATAAAGGTATTGAGTTCTTCCAATTTTTTCTTTTATAAAGATATTTCTGATATCGCTATTGTAAATGCAAGTGCGTTGTTGTTCACTCCCCTTTCAGAACTGGAATTAGCCAGGAAAAATGGGGGGAATTTGTCGGTTTTTATCATATATTACCATTCCTATATGGGTAATATCTATCCAAAAGATGATTATTATGGCCAGATGGAAAAACTAATAAAATATATTAAGAGTAAAGATAATATCGAGGTAATAACCTTAGGAGAAGCCGGATTAAAATACCCAGACTATTTCAGGGAAAGATATAGAATTGATGGTTGGGCAGCTAAGGCCAATACCCTGCTCAATTTTTATAGGCAAAAGGAGATGAACAAAAAATTAAACCGATTGTCTATTTGTAGTGAAAGTAATAGGAAAATTACTTGTTTTATTTTCATCTCTTTCCTTTATGTTTATGGAGCCCTTTTTCTAATCGGTTTTCTCTTAGCTTTATTTTTAAATCTTATTAAAAGAAAGTTGGTTTATTTTATTTCACCAGTTTTACTCTTAATCTGGATCGTTATGGTAAAAAATTTTGGCAGTGATTACCGGATTGGTGTGGTTGATATCAGTTTTTTAGTCTTGGCTATAGGTTTTATCTTTAATGTAATCATTAGCTACTTAACAGAATCCTATGAACGATTTGCCCCAAAGATGCTTACTATTGTTGAAGGAAAATGAAGAAAATAAAGGTTATTCATCTCATAGAGGATTTAAAAATAGGTGGGGCAGAAAGGGTTGTCGCCAATATTGCTGAAGGTCTGGATAAAGAAAGATATCAGATAAGCATCTGGTGTTTGGCAGGAGGGGGTGAGATAGCCGATGAATTAAAGGCAAAGGGGATAGATTTGAAAATTTTAGGAATCGGTAATTACCATAACCCCTTAAATATCCTGAAACTTATCCTTCTCCTAAAAAAAGAGAGATTTAACATAGTTCATATGCATGGTTACTTTGCTACCACCATTGGCAGAATTGCGGCTAGGATCTCTGGTATACCTATTCTCGTAACGCATTTGCATACAACTCATTATAATCTTAAGTTGAGAAATATAATAGTTGATAAGATTCTTAATTTATTCACCCAGAAAATAATATGTGTTTCTGAGGCAGTAAAAAAATCCTTTATTGATACCGAGGATGGAGCGAAGGGAAAATTCATCGTCATATATAATGGAATAGATAAAAAGAAGTATACTCTGCACCAACTTGATGATAGAAGGGAAATTATCACTACGGTCAGTTCCCTATATCCCCATAAAGGCCATACCCATCTCTTAAAGGCAATGAAAGAAGTATTAACCAGCTTCCCCAGGGTCCGATTCTGGATAGTAGGGGAAGGTCCTTTAAAGGAGAAATTAAAGAAAGAGGCTATAAACTTAGAAATATCTTCGCAGGTTTCCTTTTTAGGAAAGAGAAAAGATATTCCCGAGATTCTTTCTCAATCGGTATTATTTGTTCTTCCTTCTTTAAGGGAGGGATTGCCACTTACTATCTTGGAGGCGATAGCGGTGGGTCTACCGGTTATTGCTACCGAGGTAGGTGGAATACCGGAAGCGGTTATCGATAAAGAAACAGGATTTCTTGTCCCTCCTGAAAATGCGGAAGCTTTAGCTGAGGCTATAATCAACCTGCTCAAAAATCCAAAAATGATGGAGGAAATGGGGCAAAAGGGTAGGAAAATTTTCGAAGAAAAGTTTACCACTCAAATAATGATTGGCAAATTAGAGAATCTGTATCAGAAACTTATAGGAAATTATGATGAGGATAAATTCTGAGCATGTGGCTTTAGGTTTGCACAACAAGGTTTTAAAATTGATGGAGCAGGAGAAAAAAGGTCGGGTTTTAGATGCCCCTGCCGGGGTAGGGAATTTATCTTGCTATTTAAAAGAAAGAGGATTTGAAGTCTGGGCAGCAGATATAGATGAGACTGTATTTAAAGCCTCGGAGGTAAGATTCCAGATGGTTGACCTGAATAAAAAACTGCCTTATCCGGATTCCTTTTTTAACTATGTTATATGCATAGAAGGCATTGAGCATTTGGAAAATTCGTACCATTTATTACGAGAGTTCGGAAGAGTTCTTAAGCAAAGAGGGAAATTGATTATTACTACACCCAATGTATTGAGTATTTTTTCCCGTTTACGCTACTTGCTGATAGGATATTGCGATTTCTTTGGTGGTTATTATAGTCGGGAGACTGATTTGTATACTTCGCACATTAATCCGGTGGGGTTCCCAGAACTATATTCTGCTTTGAAAAAAGGAGAATTCGAGTTGGAAAATATAGCTACCAACAGGAATGTAGTATTTACGCGAAAATTTCCTCTTAAATTATTATTATGGATTTTAATCCCTCTGGTTAAAATGGTAACGAGGATTAAGGTGAAGGATAATTTTATGTGCAGAAGGCTGCTTTCCTCCGAGTTATTAGCAGGAGAAATATTAATTTTGGAGTGTGTAAGGAGATAATAAGATGGAAAAACTTTCGGTAGCCATAATTACTAAAAATGAGGAAAAAAGTATTGGAAGATGCTTGGAAAGTCTGAAGTGGGTAGACGAAATAGTTGTCCTGGACGGTTATAGCACCGACAGAACGGTTAAAATTTGTAAGAATTATACGAATAAAATCTATCAGAAACAATTTGAATCATTTCCTGTTGAAAGAGATTTTGTCTTAAAAAAAACATCCCATAGATGGGTGCTTTCTGTGGATGCAGATATGTACTTTCTACCAGAAATCTGTGAAGAAATAAAAACTGTTCTCAAATCAGATATTAAATATGATGCATTCTTAATGCGAGGTTTGACCGTATTCCTGGGTAAGGAAATTAGACACTGTGGCTGGTTTGACTTAAGGTATCTGCGGCTATTTAACAAAGAAAAGGGAAATTATGACTTAAACCTGAAATGTATAGACCCATTTATCATTAAGGGGGAAATTGGTTATCTGAAAAATCATTTCATCCATTATGGAGGAGATAGTTTTAGCGAATATTTTGGCAAGATAAAGAGATATTCCTATTTAACCGCCTTAGAGTATAAAACTAAAGGTTTAAGAATTCAGCCCTATAATTGTCTCTTCTATTTATTTTTAAAACCTCTTTTAGTATTTATCTATAAATATATTGTTAAAAGGGGATTTCTGGATGGTATAGTAGGATTTTTGGTGTGCGTTAATTCAGCAATAACCTATTTTGCCTCATATTCCACTTTCTGGGACATCCAGAGAAAAGAGTAATGCAGAACATATTATATCTCTCTTCATCCGGGGAATTGAAGGGTGGAGGGCAAAGAAGCCTCCTTTTGCTTTTGGAAAGATTAAATAGAGGAAGGTTTAATCCTTTTCTTCTCTGCCAGTCTGATGGAGAGTTGGTAGAGGAGGCAAGGAAACTGCAGATAGAGACGTCGGTTGTTCCCTTTCCTTCTTTAAAAAAACTGAGTTTATTCACAATTATAAAATTGGTAAGATTTATTAAGGAAAAAAGAATTGATTTGCTTCATACCGATGGTCCGAGGAATACCTTTTATGGTGGAATGGCGGTCAAATTACACCCCCACCAGTCCCCTCACCTCTTATCCTCTCCCTCAAGGGGAGAGGAAGGGAAGGAGAGGGGAAGAAGAATTCCTTTAGTCTGGCATGTGCGGGTAGCAACCCCAGATAAATATCTTGACCCATTTCTCCCTTCTCTCTGCACCAGAATGATTACGGTCTGCAAAGGAGCAAATTCTCGCTTTTCTCAGAGGGCAAGGAATAAGATAATTACCATCTATAATGGAATTGATATAGAAGAATTCAATCCGGAAATTCCTTCTAAAATTAGAGACGAATTCCATATTGAAAAGGATACTATCTTAATCGGAACAATAGGTCGATTAAGTCTGGAAAAGGGACAGAAGGAATTAATTGAAGCAGCAAAAGAGATATTGTTAGAATTCCCGGGATTAAAGTTTCTTATCGCGGGAGAAGGAAAAAAGGAGTATAAGAATAATCTAATAAAGTTTGCTAACGGCTACAGAATGGAGAAAAACATTATCTTTACCGGTTTCCGGGAAGACATTCCCGAGATAATGAAAGGTTTAGATATCTTTGTTCTTCCTTCTCATTCTGAGGGTCTTTCCCGCACTATTTTAGAGGCAATGGCTTCTGCTAAGCCGGTAATTGCTACAGAAGTAGGGGGAAATCCTGAGGCAATAGAGGATGGGGTAACCGGGATTTTGGTTCCAGCAAAAGAACCAGACAAATTAGCCGAAGCAATCCTAAAATTGGTCAAGGACAAAGAGAAGAGAGAAGAGATGGGTATTGCCGGAAGAGAAAGGGCGGAGAAATTGTTTAGTATTGAAGAGAATGTAAGGAAAATAGAAGAACTTTATCAAAAATTACGATGGAAGATGTAGTTTGTAATGTGTGCAAGAGTGATGATACCTCTCTTTTGCTTATCAAGGACTCCTTAAGGATTGTAAAGTGCTTTAGATGCGGTCTTATCTATGTAAACCCCAGAGTTGCAAAAGAAGATTTAGGGAAAATATATAATAGGGATTATTTTGATGGTTCCCGACAGGCAGATTTCCTTGCTGAGAAAAAACTCTATCTACAACGTTTTCAAGAGAGATTAAGAGAAATTATAGCCATTAAAAGAGTAAAGGGGAAATTGCTGGATATTGGCTGTGCCGTTGGCTACTTTTTGGAAGTAGTTAGAAGAGAAGGCTGGCAAGCCTCCGGGGTAGAGATTTCTTCCTTTGCGGCAAAATATGCGAAAGAGTCCGGTTTTGATATCTTTACCGGGACGATAGAGGAAGCAAATTATCCTGCCTATTCCTTTGATGCGGCTACTCTCTGGCATACCCTTGAGCATATGAGGGACCCCTTGGGTTCATTAGAAGAGGTCCATCGCATCCTGAAGAAAAATGGGCTCATCGCTATTGAGGTGCCCAATATTGGCTCGCGAGAATTTCGGAAACAAAGAGAAAATTGGGATTATCTAAAACCGAAGGAGCACCTCTATTATTTCACGCCAGAGGTATTAAAAAAGATGGTAGAGAAGGCTGGATTTAAAGTCATTAAAGTTACCACCCTTCCCAAAGGGACAGGAATAGGGGAAAAATTGGGAAATTTAGGGTTAGGCAGATTGAAAAAGCAACTGGTTAAATCCTTTAATTATCTTTCCTGGATTAAAAAAAGCATACTTTATCTGAAGAAATTCTCAGGGGATGATATCATCCTGCTTTATGCGTTAAAATAGTTGTAGCGGTGGCATTTATGCCACGATTATTTGTGCAATAAATTGCACCGCTACGATAGAAGATGAGGAGACTGGTTAAGAGATTATATTTGATTTTCAGGGCTATAATTTTTTCTTTCTTTTCTTTATTTACCTTCCCGATGCGACGAAAAGGATTTTCTGAAAAATCTATAAGTAATATCTTAATCGTTGGACTTAATAGAATCGGCGATAACATTGTTTCTATCCCCACTTTTAAGGCAATTAAAGAAAATCTTCCCCAGGCTAAAATCAGTGTTTTAGCTAATTCTTTGGTTAAAGATATTCTGGATGAAGTCAGTTCTATAGATAAGGTTGTTACCTATGGTAAGGATACTTCCTTTTTGCAAAAGATAAAATTGGTTAATCGTTTGCGAGAAAATCACTTTGACCTGGCTATTGACCTAACCTGTGATTACAGTTTTGTTGGGGCTCTTTGGACTTATCTCAGCAAGGCAAAGTATCGGCTGGGGTATAACATCTTTGGAAGGGGCTTTCTCTTTAATCGACCGATAAAACATAGCAAGCAACCTATTGATGTAGTTGACGAGATATTAAATATCATCAAAGGTATTAGTTTAGGTACAGAAGATAAAAAACCTAAAATTTTGCCTTCTAAAGAGGCAGAGGGAGCAATTGAACAATTTTTGCAGAAAAAAGGTGTTTCAGATAATCATTTACTTATTGGTATTCATCCTGGTGGTTATTATCCTTCCCAAAGATGGCTACCCGAGAGATTTGTTGAAGTTGCCGATAGAATAATTGAAAAATATAAGGCAAAGATTATTCTTATTGCTGGAGCAAAAGAAGAAAGGTTAATTAAAGAAATAGAAGATAAAATAGTAAATAAAGTAATTATCTTTTTAGGTCAACCATTAAAAAATCTCATTGCTCTTATCAGCCGATGTAATCTTCTTATTGGTAATAACTCTGGACCTCTCCATATCGCTACTGCTTTGGGCATATCTACCGTCTCTGTGATGGGACCAACCGACCCTGTTCGCTGGTGGCCAAAAGGAGATAAGAATATTGTTATCAGAAAGGATTTACCTTGCAGCCCTTGTAATAGA
>PFWI01000105.1 GCA_002791075.1 bacterium (Candidatus Ratteibacteria) CG_4_9_14_3_um_filter_41_21
AAACAATTTTGTCACTAACGGTTATATTAGCGAAGAAGCTTTAAAATTAATCAGTCCTTATCTGGATGCGGCAAATGTTGACTTAAAAAGTTTTAAGCAGGACTTTTACCAGAAATTCTGTGGAGCAAAGTTGCAGCCGGTTTTAAATAGTTTGAAATTAATGAAAAAGCTGGGAATCTGGGTGGAGGTGACGACCCTGATTATTCCCGGCTTAAATGATTCTGAGGATGAATTAAAAGAGATTGCTAACTTTGTTTTTAGTTTAGGCAAAGAAACTCCCTGGCATCTTTCCCGTTTCTATCCCCATTATAAACTGGCCGACTTACCCCCCACGCCTGTTGAAACTCTGCATCAAGCAAGAGAGATTGGGAAGAGCGCAGATTTAAAATATGTCTATTCGGGAAACGTTCCCGGTGATGAAGGGGAGAATACTTTCTGTCCTGATTGTGGGAAAATGGTGATTAAGCGCTATGGGTTTCAAACTCTGGAGAATCGGCTCAAGCAGGGAAAGTGTCCAAATTGTGGAACAAAAATTGCCGGGATTGGCATGTAAGAAAAAGTTAATATTTCTTTATTTTTACTTTTGTTAATATCTCAGCAATATCTTCCTTTTGGCAGATTGCCGTCCCAGGCTGTAAACAAGTGGCGGTGCCAAGAGTAACTCCAAATCTCAGCGCGTCTTCTAAATTCTTGTATGGAATTTCAAAGTTCCCCCTCTCCTCATTCCTCCCCCTCAAGGGGGGAGGAGATAGGTGGGGGTGTAATTTATTTTCTTTTGTAAGCGAGAAGAGAAAGCCGGCCAGTAATGCGTCTCCGGAGCCAATCGTGCTTTTCACTTTTATTTGCGGAGGAGCAGCGGAGAAAACCTCTCTTGCGGTTACTAATATTGCTCCTTTCTCTCCTAAAGAAGTAAGTACCATTCTGATTCCTTTTTTAACGAGATTTTTGGAAAGAATAATAATTTCAGGAATCGTTTTCACCTTTTTTTTGCATAGACGCGAGAGTTCCCAGAGGTTTGGTTTGATGAGAAATGGAGATGCTTGAATTCCCAGCGAGAAGGCTTCCTCGTCAGAGTCAAGAACCATCCTTACTCCGATTTTTTTTAATCTTCTGATAATTTTCTGGTAGGTATTTGTAGGAATTCCGGGGAGGAGACTTCCGGAACAAACAAAGTAGTCGTTTCTTTGACAGGGAAGGGAAAAGATATGAGAGAGAAGTTCTTTAATTTCTTTTTTTTCTGCCTTTGGACCTCTTTCGTTAAGGCGGATTGTTTTCTTGGTTTGTTCTTCAAAGATGTTTAAGATAAGCCGGGTTTCTTTATTGATTTTGGTGAAAGAAAAGGGAACCCTTTTCTTAGCCAGGAGTTCTTCTATTCTTTTTCCGGTGATACCTCCGGAAAACCCCAGAGCTAAAGTAGAAGCGCCCAGGAAAGAGAGAACCCGGGAAATATTGATTCCTTTTCCTCCCGGGTCTTCACGAAAATGGTCAATTCGGTTGATATCATCAAAGAGGATTTGTTTAATAATGATGCTTTTGTCTAAGGAGGGATTCAGGGAAAGGCTATAGATGGTTGTTCTCTTTTTCACTCTGGACTTTCAGGATATATTCTTCTGCCTTTTTTTCTCCGCCGGGTTTTGCTTGGCTTTTCGTAATATTCATGCTTCCTTAGTTCTTGCATAATCCTTTCCTTTTCCACCTCTTTTTTAAAGGTGCGAAAAATTTTTTCAAAACTTGGCCTTCCGGTAAAATTTCTCAAGTAAGAGTCACCTCCTATTAACCATTAACAAAAAGCCTTGCTCCGCAGTATCTGCAATTTTGTTCTTCTTCTAAATAGCCGTCAGTAATCAAGCAATTTCTACAGCGGATATTTTTATGCACTCCATTAACGACTTTGCTTTTAACTGTTTGAGCATTCACAACTTCAGAAGATGCAGTTTTTGAATCTTTCCCCTCTTCTTGCTTTCGCAAGAAAGCAGAGGGGACTTTCCCCTTTTTCTTTTTCTCCTTTACTTTTTTATTAACCATAATTTTTAAGTCTAATACATAAAAAAAGAAATGTCAAGTTGCTGTGAATGATTCACAGAAAACCGACCTCTCCGCATATTGCTACTGAGGATAGACTAACTATCCGAGTAGCGCAATTTTGACAGTGAAACTATTTGACGTTAAAATATGAAAATATGAAAGGAGATGTAGCTTGTTTGGGAATTATCGTTGCGGATTTGGTTACTAAGCCAGTAGAAAGTCTGCCGGAGAAAGGCAAACTTTCCTTAGTAAAAAATATTCAGTTGCATACCGGTGGATGTGCTACCAATACCGGTTTTGCCCTGGCCAAACTTGGGTTGAAGGTATCTATTCTCGGCAAGATAGGCAAAGATGCTTTGGGAGATTTTATTTTTCGCCAGAGCCAATTTATTGGAACTGATACTACCGGTCTTATTCAGGATAGGAAAAGCAATACCTCATCTACGATCGTAATGGTATCCAAAGATGGCGAGAGATCATTCCTCCATTCTTTAGGGGCAAATGCAGAGTTTAATCTGAATGATATAAATTTTAATCTCATTAAAAAATACAAAATCTTACATTATGCCGGGGGTTTTCTTATGCCAAAACTTGATGGAAAGCCAATTGCTTCCCTCTTGAGAAAAGCAAGGTCTTCGGGGATAGTAACTTCTTTGGATACGGCCTGGGATGCGAAAGGTAGCTGGATGAAACTTTTAGAGCCAACCCTTGCTCATCTGGATATTTTCCTGCCCAGCATAGAAGAGGCAAGGATGATTACCGGGAAAAAGACACCCGAGAGCATTTCTTCTTTTCTTCTTAAATATGGGATGAAAATTGTTGGCTTGAAAATGGGAAAGAAGGGTTGTTTTCTTCAGAAACAAGGGAAACCGGGAATTTATCTTCCTGCTTTTTCGGTGAAGACGTTGGATACCACCGGCGCTGGCGATGCCTGGGTTGCGGGTTTCCTGACCGGTTTTATCAAAGGGTGGGATTTGAAAAAAATTGGCAGATTTGCTAATGCCGTTGGGGCGTTATCTACCACATCCTTTGGCGCTACTGAAGGGATAAAATCACTAAAGAAAACTCTAAAGTTTGTGGGTCATTGCGAGGAGCGTTAGCGACGTGGCAATCCAAAAGCGAGATTGCTTCACTTCGTTCGCAATGACAGCTATACTGTCAATTATTCTACTGGCGGTTTTCTCCTCTCTTTTCGCTGAGGAAATACCGATAAGTTGGGAAGCGGATAAAGCAGAAAGTTATATGGAAAATGACAAAATTACAAAAGTAATTTTGAAAGGTAATGCAGAAGTAAAAAAAGATTCTCTTCTTATTAAAGGCGAAGAGATTGAGTATAATCGGCAAAAGAACCAGATTCTTATTCCCGGGAGCGCCCTTTTGCTTGAAGGGAAAATTAGAATTGAGGGCAAAGATTTGCTTTACAATCTTAAGGAGGAATCAGGTTCCTTAAAAGAAGTTAGTTTTGTTAATCCTCCCTGGTATGGAAAAGGGGAGGAACTAAAAATTGAGAAGAAAGGTCAATATCTCATCAAAAATGGTTATATTACGACTTGCGAGTTTTTTCCTCCTCACTACCGTTTGAAAGCGAAGAAGATCAAGGTTTCGGTAAAAGATAAACTGGAAGCAAAGAATTTAACTTTATATGCAGGAAAAGTCCCGGTCCTTTATCTTCCTTACTATAACCAGAATTTAAAGGAGGGCGCAGAGAGTTTTTTTGGCTTTGTTCTTGGTCAGGATACCGACTGGGGGCTGTATCTTCTCAACGCTTTTACTTTTCCTTTAAAAGGATATAGCGCCTCTTATCATTTTGACCTTCGGGAAAAAAAAGGAGTAGGGGTGGGATTTGATCTTAAGAAAAAGCCCAAGGATGGAGAAGAAGGGATTTTAAAAACTTACTATATCAAAGAAAAGGATACCGATAAAGAGCGCTATCAGTTCAATTACAAATATAGGGATGCATGGGAAGAGGACGAGAGAGAGATGGTTCTTCTCTCCGAAGCGCACAAATTAGCTGATCGAGAATTTTTAAAAGATTATTTTTATAATGATTATTTAGAGGAAAGGCAACCAAGAACTTATCTTTCTCTTACCGAGAGAAAACCACAGCGTTTCCTGAATTTTTTGGTAAGAAAGAAAATTAACGATTTTTATTCGGTTACTGAACGGCTTCCTGAAGTGAACCTTTCCTTTCCTCTTCAAAATTTCGGAAAGAATCTTTATTTTCGCTCAGAGACGAATCTGGCAAATCTAAGAAAGGAGATTGAAGGAGAAACCAAGACTTCAGTACGACTGGATACTTTTAATGAACTTACCGCTTCCCGGAGGTATAAAGGATGGCTAAATGTCAGACCGCATACCGGTCTCAGACTCACATCCTATACTAAAAATAAAGAAGGGAAAGAAGCTTTTCGTTCTCTGGAAGAGGCGGGGCTGGATTTAGGCACTAAATTTCAAAAACATTTCAATATGAAAAACGCTAATTTTTTGCATATTGTGGAGCCGAGACTTTCTTTTGACTACCAGGAAGTTTCTCTTCCCCCGGAGAAACTTCTGAATTTTGATTCTATTGATAATCTTCATTCTGATAAATATATTACCGCACAATTGATCAATCGCATTTGCCCAAAAGAAGAAAAATTGGATCTTTTACGCGCTTCCCTTAAAACTAATTATTCTTTATCGGAAAGCCGATTTAAAGATACATCTTTAATTTTTAACCTTAATCCGAGAGCAAATTGGTCTTTTTGCAACGAAAGCCATTATGATATCCCCGGGAAATTCTGGAAAACTTCTACCTCTAATTTTTCCTGGTGGAAAAAGAAACATAGTTTTAATCTCTCCCACTATTACCAAAATGAAGGAAGCAACAGTCTTGTTCCCAGTTTTTATTGGGAAATTAGCCCTAAATGGCAGGCAAAATTTACCACTTCCTATCGTCTTGAGGAAAAAGATTTTGAAAGCAGAGAGATTGTTCTTTACCGGGATTTACACTGTTGGAAGTCTTCTATTTCTTTTTATCGTGATTCTACCCAAAGATCGGTTTTTCTTACTTTTTACCTCACTGCATTTCCTAAAAATGTAATTGGAATTGAAAAAACTTTTGAAGGTTAATGAAAGAGTTGGTTTTAGCCAGTAGGAATAAAGGAAAGGCGAAGGAAATCAAGGAAATATTAAAACATCTCAATTTAAAATTCCTTAGCTTAAAGGATTTTCCCGGGATTCCTTTGGTTAAAGAAGATTGCAAGACATTTCGGGGGAATGCCGTCAAGAAAAGCAAAACCTACCAGAGATTAACTAAAAAACTTGTTCTTGCTGAAGATTCCGGACTTCAGGTTGATGCTCTTGATGGAGACCCGGGGGTTTATTCGGCTCGATTTGCGGGAAAAGAACAGGATGACAAAAAAAACATTAAGAAACTTCTAAAACTATTAAAAAATGTTCCGGAGAAAAAAAGAAAAGCAACTTTTAAATCCGTTATCGCCATTACTTTTTTGGACGGAAAGACTACCGTTGTCTCTGGCGCTTATCGGGGTTGGATTAACTTTAAAGCAAAGGGTAAATTTGGCTTTGGTTATGACCCGGTCTTTGTCGCTCCCAGGTTTAAAAAAACATTTGCGGAATTATCTCCAGAGCTGAAGAATAGAATTAGCCATCGTGCGAAAGCTTTAAAAAAAGCAAAAAAAATTTTGGCGGTGTAGCTCAGTTGGTAGAGCAGGCGGCTCATACCCGCTATGTCCAGGGTTCGAATCCCCGCACCGCTACTTTGAAACAGGCATTAGGGATTCGAAAGGGACGCTGTGCGACGAATAAGGAGCACGAGATAGCGTCGGGTGCGAGTTCAGTGAGCACCCTGACCGACGAATCCGCCAATGGCGGATAAGGAGACCCTGTTTATGAACTGCGACGAATAGGAGCAGTGAATAGGCGGGGGGCCGACCGGAGCGAAGCGGAGGCGCCGAATCCCCGCACCGCTACTATCTAGAGTAATAAATAATTAATCAACAACAAGGAAAAAGGGGAAAGTAGGAAGATGGGAAATAAAGATTAATTAATATTTCATTCCCCTTTTTTCTCAAAAGGGGTGTCCCGAAGGGACGGGGTATTTCCCCCTTTCCCCCTTGTTTTTTCATTTTTCCTAAAGTTGTTGTTCTTATTCATTCGTAAAAATGCTAAATGAAAAGCAGCAAAAACAACTGCTCACGATCGCCCGGGAAACCATAAAAATCTGGCTTGAAAAAAAGGAAAAATTAAAATTACCGGGAATAGATTCCTTGTTGCGGGAAAAAAGGGGCATCTTTGTTACTTTAAAAAAGAATGAGCAATTACGGGGTTGTATCGGAATGATTTTGCCTGAGCAACCATTAGCCGAGAGTGTGGTTAATATGGCTATTGAATCCGCTACGGCTGACCCGCGCTTTCCTGCCGTATCCTTGGAGGAATTAAAAGAAATTAAAATTGAAATCTCTGTCCTCACCGTTCCCAAAAGAGTAGAGGATTACCAGGAAATAGAACTTGGCCGGGACGGAGTTATTGTTAAAAGAGGATTTCGGCAGGGAGTTTTTCTGCCCCAGGTAGCTACTGAAACTCGCTGGGGCAGGGAAGAATTTTTGGGGAATCTCTGTGCGCATAAGGCTGGACTTCCTGAAGATGCCTATCAGGAGAAGACCACCGAACTCTATACTTTTCAGGCCCAGGTCTTCTCG
>PFWI01000237.1 GCA_002791075.1 bacterium (Candidatus Ratteibacteria) CG_4_9_14_3_um_filter_41_21
ACTACCGAGCTTCCTCAAGGTTCCAATTCTCAATATCTTTATCCGCTGACTCCCCTCCTTCTTCGCCATCCCTGCCGTAGGAAATAATATCATATTCTTTATTATTAATTCCCGGGGAGATATAGATATAGGGATTTCTCCAAGGGTCCAAAGGAACTTTGCCCTTCTCCAAATAACCGTCTTCTCTCCATTTCTCAGGAACCCGACCAAAAGTAGGTTTCTTTACCAAGGCATCTAACCCCTGTTCAGTATCGGGATAGAAACCATTGTCAAGATAAAAGAGCCGGAGCGCCATCTCGAAATTTTTGATTTGAACCATTGCCGCGGTTCTTTTAGCGTCTTCCACCCGGCCAAATATTTTGGGCATTACCAGCATTGCCAGGGTGGAAAGAATAATTAAAACCACCATTAACTCAATCAGAGTAAAGCCATACTTATGATGTGCCTTCTTCCAAACCTCTAATCTTTCAAAATTTCTCATTCATCTACTCCCTACTCCCCACTCCCTATCTTCTAATGAATCGTCTGGCTAATTTCAAAAATGGGAAGAAGGATTGAGAGAACCAGAAGACCTACCACCAGCCCCATCAAAAGAATCATCATCGGTTCCAAAAGAGAAATAAATCTCATCGTTTTTGCCTCTACTTCTCCCTCGTAAAGTTCGGCAATTTTATTGAGAACAATTTCTATCTGTCCGCTTTTTTCTCCGGCAGCAATCAGAGAAATGGCCGGACCGGGAAAAAAGTCTTCCTTATCTAAGGCATTGCTCATCGGTATTCCCTTTCCGAGGTCTATTTTCGCCACCTCAATACTTTTTGCGAAAAGTTTACTTCGAACTATTCCTTTCAAAATACCAAAGGAGGTAAGTAAATCGACACCCCCGGAAAGGAGCGTAGAGAGAGTTCGGCTAAAATTAGCAACATCGCTTTTTCTCAAAATTCCTGAAAAAAAAGGAATTTTTAATTTAAAACGATCAAATCTCAGCGAGCCGGAAGGTGTCTTGATATACCTGCGAAAAGCAAATACCAAAACCACGAGAAAAAAAAGGATTAAAAACCAAGATCCCTTAAGAAAATTGGTGGTCTTCAATAAAATAGAGGTAAACAGGGGAAGGTGAAGATTATTTTCAGTAAATATTTTCGTTATGGTAGGAAGAACAAAGGTAAAGAGAAAAGAAAGAACCACAAAACCAACAATAATCATTATTATCGGATAGGTAAGAATAGAAAAAATTTTGCTTTTAATGAAGAGTGATTTTTCTTTAAAATCAGCAAAGCGCGAAAGGATAAGAGGAAGACTTCCGCTTTTTTCGGAAGCTTTTATCATATGAATGAGCATAGGAGGAAAGAGAGTCCCCTGATAATTTTCTAAAGCCGCAGATAAACTTCTGCCTTCAGAAACCTGCTCTTTAATTTCCAAGATAACTTTTTTTAAATATTCATTTTTGAGGGAAGAAGCCAGTACGCCAAGCGCTTCGGTTAAAGGCAAATGCGCGCTTACTAAAGTAGAAATCTCCCGGAATAAAGCAACTAATTCTTCCTCTTTTACTCTGCGCCTGGAAACTCCGTAAGAAATCTTTGCCTTTTGGCCAATCTGAATCGGGTAAAGACTTCTCTTTCTCAAAAATAGCCGTGATTCTCTCTCATCCAAAGCATCAATACTGCCGGTTAGTCGTTGACCCTTCCGATTAAGCGCTTGATAAACAAATGTAGCCATTATATTTTAAGTGCGATAAATCGCACCGCTACTCCTTTTTCCTCAAAGGCTTGGAATGTTCCCTGTAAGCGTGCCTTTAAAGATGCTCGCGGGCACGGTGTCCGCCAAGTTAGTACTGGCGGACGAGCGAGCAGATTTACAGAGTGCAAATTCCTCGCAGGGGAATTAAGCGTGCCGCTGAAGGAAACTTCCAAGCCTACTCCTGGGTAACCCTTAAAACCTCCTCGATGGTAGTGACATTTTCCAAAACTTTTTTTGCACCATCAGCGCGAAGCGTTTTCATTTTTGACCCAATAGCATTTTTTTTAATGAGATGGGCTGGCTTTTTCTCCATAATTAATCTTCTGATTTCGTCATTAATAACTAAAAGTTCAAAGATGCCGGTTCTGCCCTGGTATCCGGTTTCAAGGCATTTCCGGCAACCCTTGCCTTTTAAAAGCGGCTGCTCACCCAAATCAATCCTCCTTAACCCAATCTCGGCTAAACTCTCTTCCGCGGGAGAATAAGTTTCTGGGCAATTTTTGCAAACGCGCCGCACCAACCGTTGAGCCATCACCGCTAAAAGCGAGGAAGAAATAAGATAAGGTTCTATTCCCATATCCAGCAATCGGGTGATTGCAGAAGCAGAATCGTTAGTATGCAGGGTGGAAAAAACCAGATGCCCCGTAAGAGACGATTGGATGGCCATCTCTGCGGTCTCGGTATCTCTAATTTCTCCTACCATCATAATATCCGGGTCATGCCTGAGAATAAAGCGAAGTCCGTTGGCAAAAGAAAGACCGATTTTGGGATTGATTTGAATCTGGTTAATTCCGGCTAATTGATATTCAACCGGGTCTTCCAGGGTAATGACATTTTTCGTAGGAGAACTAATCTTATCGAGAGATGCATAAAGCGTAGTTGTTTTTCCGCTGCCGGTCGGACCGGTCAAAAGAATAATTCCATGGTCACTCCCGATCAAATGACTAAAAATTCCAAAGTTCTCGGAAGAAAGCCCGAGGTCCTCCAGGCCGAAAAGAAAGGTAGATTTATCAAGGAGGCGAAGCACCACGTTTTCTCCAAAAAAAGTAGGCATCGTAGAGATACGGATATCAAGTTCCCGGTTATCAAATTTGATCGTGGTTCTTCCATCCTGAGGTAAGCGGTGTTCAGCAATATTAAGCCCTGAAATAACTTTTATTCTGGAGACAATCGCCGGCTGAAAACGCCGGGGAAAAGTAAAACTATCGTAAAGAAGACCATCAATTCGATAACGCACCTTTAAACTATGCTCTAAAGACTGAATATGAATATCGCTTGCTCTTCTTTCGACCGCCTGGAAAATAATCTGATTTACTGCTCTGATGACCGGGGCTCTGGTAGCCAGGTCAAGAAGATTATCCGGTTCTTCAGGACCGAAATCAGGCTGGGGCGATTCAGATTCTTTTTTCAAATCTTCCTCTACCTTCACCGCATCATCTCCCCGATAATATCCTTGCTCAATTAATTTTAAAATTTCCTTTTTTCTTCCCAATGCCCTCTTTACCCTTGTCCCTAAAATTGTCTCTAATTCATCAAAAAAAGAAGCCAGGGGATCTGCCATTACTATCAGAGTCTCTTCTCCTTCCTTTCTTAACGGAAGAAAAACAAAAGAACGCAGAAAAGAGATAGAAAATTTAGAAAGTAATCCGGCCGGAACCTCAAAAGGAATTTCTTTTAGATAGGGAATAGAGAGTTGCTCGGAAAGGGAAAGCAGTAAATTCTCTTCCTTGACATAGCCAAGTTCAATCAGAATTTCTCCAATCTTATCTATTTTATGGCTGTTTTTCTGCTGTTGCCCGAGACCATCGCTTAGTTGCTCTGAAGTAATAAAGCCTTTCTTCACTAAGATTTCACCGATCTTTTCTCTGCTCATTTTCTAATTTTTAACCACAATATTGTCACGAATACAATAAATTACAAAGATTACCACGAAGACACGGA
>PFWI01000196.1 GCA_002791075.1 bacterium (Candidatus Ratteibacteria) CG_4_9_14_3_um_filter_41_21
TCTTCGGAAACGCAATAGTAACGCGGGTTTCAGAGTTTCGTGAAGGGCACGTGATATAATAAAGGGGGTCAAAAGTGGATGAGAAAGAAATAAAAAGGTTGAAAGAAGATGCAGTAAAATATATCATCCCGCATTTTGCCAGCAATAGTGAACTGGCCAAAGGTGCAAAGATATTTACCAAAGGAGAAGGCTGTTATGTGTATGATATAGAAGGGAACAAGTACTTTGATACCTTTGCGACACTATTGACTACTGTGAGTGGCCACAATAGGCCTGAGATTAAGGAAGCGATAATAAGACAACTTGATGAGCTCGAGTTTTTCCCAAACTATGTGGATACATTCACCCTGCCGCTGATCAACCTGTCACGCAAGCTGGCCCAGATTATGCCCGGCGATCTTTCGGTTTCTTTTTATGTAAACAGCGGCTCCGAGGCTAATGAAACAGCTTTAAAAATTGCCCGGCAGTATCATCTTGAAAATGGTCAGCCACATCGCTATAAGTTCATTGCCAGGCGAGATTCCTACCATGCCACAACCCTGGGGGCTTCATCAGTCACAGGACTGAAATGGTTCCGCGAGTATTTTGAGCCCCTGCTGCCTGGCTGTATTTTTGTATCAGCAGCCCGGGAAAGGGATTGCCCTCCGGGAATGGATTCAAGGACTTATGGCCAAAAGCTGCTGCAGGAACTTGAAGAGACAATTGAGGATGAGTCGCCCGAGAGCATCGCAGGCATAATTATGGACCCCTTACCAGGGTCGAACACGGCCTATCCTTTACCACCAGCGGGATATCTTGAAGGTGTACGCGCTCTTTGCGACAAATATGGCATAGTGCTTATCTTTGATGAGATTCAGAGCGGATTTGGCAAAACCGGCAAGTGGTTTTTCTGTGAGCATTACGATGTTGTGCCGGATATTATGACTATTGGCAAAGGATTTGCCGGCGGTTACATACCACTGGCGGCTGCTGTAATGACTAAAAAAATAGCCGATGTTTTCAGGAAAAAACCAGGTTGTGAACTCCGCTCAGGTTCTACCTATGGCGGCCATACACTGGCGTGTGCAGCGGCACTGGCCAATATCTCGGTTATTGAAAAAAATAATCTGGTACAAAACGCGGCGCGGCTCGGAGCATATCTGGAAAAAAGACTGAATGAGATGAAGAATAAATACGCGCTTGTGGACAGATGTAGCGGTATCGGTCTTTTGTGGGCAATAATCTTGAAAGCAGATGCAAAACTCAAAGTTGGGACATGGCTCAGGGACTGGTGCTGGAAGCATAAGATGATCTTGCGTAATAACGGTGATATGCTTGTAGTTGCTCCATCATTGACCATTTCCCAGCAAGAGGCAGATGAGATGCTTGATAAAATTGACCAAGCTATTTCTGAGGCAATCAAACGTTTCAAACTTTAAAGAAGGAGATCGGCCGCTTTTTTGTCATTGCGAGGAACGGTGTGATGAAGCAATCTAATTTGTTATGGAGGTCAGTATGAAAAAGATTCGTCTTGGTTTTGTCCGCTGTGATACGCACAGCTACTATTTTGGGGCGATGGCAGAGAACTGCGACCCTTTGCTTCTCCAGAAGAATAACTATGTTGTCCATCATTACTTCAGTGATATCTACTCTGCAGAGAAACTTAATATGCCCCGAATCTCTGGATTTGAGATTACCAGAGCATATGATTACGATTCGGAAAATGCAAAGAGATTCTCCGAGACCTTTTTGCATAAACCGGTGGTCTGTGAGAGTTTAGATGAAATGACCCAAGGAATTGATGCGGTCTTTGTTGCCGATTGCGACGGCGGGGGAGGAGACCATTTGAAGCTGGCAACCCCCTTCTTAAAGAAAGGTATTTCTATCTTTGTTGATAAGCCATTTGCCTCTACATTCAAAGATGCTCAAGAGATAGTGAGATTGGCTAAGAAGCATCATGCTTTGCTTTTTAATTCCTCTATTCTTTCTCAGGTTCCTGCTGCAGACAAATTTAAACGCCGTTTTGATGAAATCATAACCCAACCTTCCTGGCCAATTCCCGCCGCAAAACCTCCTGCCCGGATTGGTCTGGGAATAATCAAAGGAGTTGGCGGCGCCTTTTCCCAGGAACTTGAAGGCAAAAAGATTACCGGTGGATTAGAAAACCGGCTTGCCTATATTATTCATGGGATTGCTTTAGCACTGAATCTATTTGGTAAAGGTGTGGAATGGGTAGAGGCGATGGGAAACTTACCTTTAGAATATCTGCACCTGCATCTAAAAAGTGGAATAGAGGTAATCATCTTAAATACCTCAACCGACATCTTCCCTGAATCCTGTTATTTCTATGCTTCCGCCTACAGCAAATATGGGGCAATTTATTCTCAACCGATTGGAGACCCGGAATTTATCGCTGGAGCGGCAAAGATATTAAGAATGTTTAAAAAGATGATTCAAACGGGTAAACCCCCTACTCCCTATGAGAACATCCTCGAGAACATTGCCATTGTAGATGCGGCGCAATTAGCCCAGAAGAAAGGTGCCCGAGTTTATTTGAAGGAGATTTTAAAGAGAAATGAGCGCTAAAACAGATAAAATCAGGGTAGGGATGATTCATTGTGACCTGCATGCGATCTACTATGCAACCTTAATCCAGAAGCATAACCCCTATCTTCTTCGCAAGCCAGAGGTTTGCGATACCTTAGAGAAGGTTTCCAATGATGTTGATTTAGTATTTATCGCTGACTGTAATGGCGATGGCTCTGACCATCTCAAATTAGCCACCCCTTCTCTAAAAAAAGGAATTCCTACATTTATTGATAAACCCTTTGCCGATGAGGTTAAGGATGCAATTGCTATAGTTCGCTGTGCGGCCAGGCGTACAGTCCGAAGGGCATCTATGTGAGTCTCTACTACCACAAGCGGAATGGCATTCTCTGTGCCGTGTCCAATCTGGGACCAAACCGCGAAGAAATTACACTTCGTCTAAATTTAACGCGATTTGGTCTGGCGGGCAAGGAACTAAAAGCAACGGACACGCTCAATGGCCACTCCATGCGTATTGAAAAAAGCAGAATAAAGCTCAGCCTGTCACGCCTGGGATGGAAACTCATCTGGGTGAAGCTAAGTTAGCGCACCTTCGGTGCGAACCTGTAGGGGTCGGATTTATCCGACCCGAAAAGCGGGCGTCATAAATGTCGCCCCTACAAGTACTTACAAAGGAAATTCCTATGTAATCAAGTTAAAGAGTGCGGTAAAGGTCTAAGAGAAGCAAAAACCGATGAAAAAAATTGCCTATTCTTGTCTTTTTACCTCAGAGCCAGTAAAGATAGATGGTTCTTTGGATGAGCCAGTCTGGCAGAGAGCCAAAATAGTAAACTTTATCATCCCTGTAACCCATAAGGAGCCTTTGAGTAAGACCGAAGCAAAACTTCTCTGGGATAAGGATTATCTTTATGTTAGTTTCAAGGCTTACGATAAAGATATCTGGAGTTATTTCAAGCAAAGGGATTCGAGGACTTGTGATGAAGATGTCCTGGAAATTTTCATCAAGACAAACCCTGAAAAAGAGCCTTATTATAATTTTGAAATTAATGCTCTCGGGACAGTATACGATGCCTTTAATCTCAAAAGAGGAGCCGGGGGAGGAGACCATCACCGCTGGAGTAGATGGGATTGCCAGGGTCTCAGGTCCGCTGTAGTCATTAAAGGAACCTTAAATGAC
>PFWI01000181.1 GCA_002791075.1 bacterium (Candidatus Ratteibacteria) CG_4_9_14_3_um_filter_41_21
AGAATATGATTAAGAATAAACCTAAGGGAATTAGCGAAAAAGCCGTGATAAAAACATACGACATAAAGAAAAAAGATATGGGAATTGAAGAAAACTTTTCTACAGTAAGTAAAATAATAGAAGAAATCAAAGGTCACTTAATCAATTTAGAATGGGTAATGGAATTCACCAACTTTAACGATTACAATAGGGTTTGGAGAGAAAAACGGGATGCAATAAAAAAGAATGACTTAGAAACCATCTCTAAGGCACTCGATGATGCCACTCAAAAAGCCAACTGTTGGAAAAATTCTAAGAAAAAAGAAATGAACAATGCACTTTCTAGAATAGAAAGAATGGAGAAGAATGTAGAAAAAGAGGAACTTAATAAGAAATTTACATCTCTGAGAGGACAAGTAGAGGTCATTGATTGGAAAAAACCTAACGTGGAGTCTCTTCATAATATTGCATCTCAATTAGACACTCTGAGGAAGCAATTCCGAGAAGAACTTATTAAAAAATTACAAAATAATGAAGATGCCGCCTCAATAATTGAAGAACCAGAAATAATTGAGGATTTAGGCCAGAAGAAGGGATGGGGTTTCGATAGGTTTTTCAAAGCATTAGAAGTTGTTTTGCGCAGTGGTGTCATTGAGATAAGGATGGTGGAGGAAGAATGAAAGAGAAAGAAGAGTTTGAGTTTCATAGGAAAATGAAAAAATTTGAGGGTGAATATCTGGTTAAAACTGATTGGGGCAAGATAGTTGTAACCTTGGAGACTATACCTAATTACGCAGGAGGAAAAGGTCGTCCAGATGAAATTCTCGTCCTAAAGATTGAATTTGGTATCTTAGGTACCAATGTTCAATTATCAGTTCCAATACTTATTGAATTAGAGAAAATCGGTTATGCTGGAGCAGAAGAAGACCTTAATAAATTCTGCAAGCGAAGCATTTCTGGTGAACAAAAAAGTTATCTTGAGATTCCTATGATCATTGTTGGAGGGAATGATTGTATAAAACTGAAAAGTCAACAGAAGCAATTGTCTGCCCAAGTTAATATAACACAAGTGCCAAAGAGGATAGTTAAATGAGCACATTAAAATTGCAGAACCACGCACAACAGGAGATGGAAAGGGAAATCAAAGGTTCCCTCCAAATTGCCTTCGGTAAACTTCTTTTACACCGAGGACATTATGTGCAATTACTCTCTAACTCTTAGGGTGATGAAATGGGAGATAAAAAAAAGAGGAATATTGTCTTAACCGGATTTATGGCGAGCGGGAAATCTGCGGTGGGAAAGGAACTGGCAAAAAGATTAAAAATGGATTTTGTTGATACCGACAATCTGATTGAAGAAAGAGAAGGGATGGAAATCTCCCGAATTTTCCGGGAGAAGGGGGAGTCCTATTTTAGAGATGTTGAGACTAAGATTGTTAAAGAGGTGGCTGAATACAAAAATTCGGTTATTGCTACCGGTGGAGGAGTAGTCTTAAAAGAGGAGAATATGCGGGCGTTAAGGAAAAACGGAACGATTATCTGTCTTTCCACCAATCCTGCTACAATTCTGAAAAGGACTTCCCGGAATCAGTTAAGGCCGCTTTTGGAAGGAGAAAGAGAAAAAAAGATTAAGGATTTATTGGCTTTTCGGGCGCCTTATTATCAAAAAGCGGATTTTACCGTTGATACCAGTGACTTAACTGTTGAGCAGACCGTAGAGAAGATAATTAAATTTCTAAATGAGAAAAATGGAAATTGTGAAAGTTAATTTAGGCAAACGCAGTTATTCCATCTATCTTGGAGAGAAACTGTCCCGGATTGAGAAATGGATTAGCCGAAATTGTAAAGTATGGTATAATAAAGGAGAAAAGTGTTGAAAATAAATTAAAAAATGAAAAACTTGGAAGAACTGAGAAAAAAAATAGATGTCCTTGATTTAAAATTGGTTCATTTGCTTAATGAAAGAGCGAAGAAGGTTCTGGAAATTGCCCGGATTAAGCAAAAGAAGGGGGAAAATTCTTACGACCCGGCTCGGGAGAAAAAAATCTTAGAGCGTCTTTTAAAGGAGAATCGAGGACCCCTTTCCAATGCTTTTCTGGTTGAGATTATTAAAGAACTCTTGAATAATTTCCGCAATCTGCAAAAGAGGGAAAAGATTGTTTATTTGGGGCCGCCGGCTACTTTTACCCATCTTGCGGTTCTAAATGTATTCGGAAAAAGAGCGAATCTTGTTCCGGCAAAGAGTATTACCGAGGTTTTTATCGTAGTTGAAAAAGGACAGGCTACTTTTGGAGTAGTGCCCATAGAAAATTCCACCGAAGGAATTGTGAGCCATACTTTAGATATGTTTTTAGATTTCGACCTTAAAGTTTCTGCCGAAGTGATGTTGAAGGTTTCTCATCATCTTCTCTCTAAAGGAAGTTTAAAAAAGATAAGAAAAGTTTATTCTCATTCTCAGGCGATTGCTCAATGCCGGCACTGGTTAGAGGAAAATCTCCCGACGGCAAGGTTAATTGAGGTTGAATCTACCGCAAAAGCGGCAGAACTGGCGGCAAAGGAAGCCGGGACCGCGGCAATTGCTTCCGACGTTGCGGCTTCTCTCTATCACCTTAAGATTGCAGCTAACCATATTGAAGATTCTTTGCATAATTTTACCCGGTTTTTGGTGATCGGGACGGAATTTGCCAGGAGAAGCGGCCAGGATAAAACCTCTATCCTTTTTTCCATCAAGGATAGGGTAGGGGCTCTTTATGATATGCTAACCCCGTTTCGTAAATACGGTATCAATCTTACCAAAATTGAATCAAGGCCGACCAAGCGAAAAGCATGGGAATATGTTTTCTTTGTTGATTTTCTTGGGTATAAGGATGACGAGAAGGTGAGAAAAGCGCTTTCGGAATTGGAAAAAGATTGCCTTTTTCTGAAAATTTTTGGTTCTTATCCTGTCGGAGATTGAAAGGAGAAATAAAATGATTTTAACGCTAAAGAAAGGGACCACGCAAAAAGGTATTGAGCAAATTTGCCATAAGATTACGAAATTAGGTTTTAGTTTCCATATTTCTAAAGGGAAAGAGAGAACAATTATTGGGGTGGTGGGGGAGAATGCCATTGCCAAAAGGGAAATTTTTGAAAGTTTCTTCGTAGTAGATTCTATCACTCCTATCTCCAAACCGTATAAATTAGTCAGTAGGGAGTTTAAAAAAGAGAATACGGTAATTAAAGTAAAGAAGGTCAAAATCGGAGGAAAGAAAATTGTGGTAATTGCCGGGCCCTGTTCAATAGAGACCGAAAAACGGCTTTTGGAAATTGCCGGGATTGTGCAAAAGGCAGGGGCAGTCATCCTGCGGGGTGGCGCCTTCAAACCGCGTACCAGCCCTTATTCTTTCCAGGGTTTAGGGGAAAAGGGTTTGGAGTATTTAGCAAAAGCAAGCAGGATAACCGGTCTTCCCGTGGTTACCGAAGCCAGAGATACCAGCCAGTTGGAATTAATTTCTCGTTATAGCGATATTATTCAAATTGGCGCCAGGAATATGCAAAACTTTGATCTCTTAAAAGAAGCGGGCAAAATTAAAAAACCTATTCTCCTGAAGCGGGGGATGTCGGCAAAAATAGAGGAATTCTTGATGTCGGCCGAATACATCCTTTCCCGGGGCAATAATGATGTTATCCTTTGCGAACGGGGAATTAGAACCTTTGAAGATTC
>PFWI01000133.1 GCA_002791075.1 bacterium (Candidatus Ratteibacteria) CG_4_9_14_3_um_filter_41_21
AGGAAACTACTGACAGCAACTATGCGGGAGGATTAACTTTCTGCTATTCTCACAGCAACTCGCACCGCTACTAACTTCCAAGCCTACTCATAGAAAATAGAAGAAAGCCGTAATAATCAAGTTGGCTAAAATGATGAGAAGAAATGAGAAAACTACCGAAAAAGTCGTCACTTTCCCAACCCCTTCCGCCCCTCCCGTTGTTTCAAAACCCTGGCGGCAAGATACAATCACGATAATAAAACCAAAGATAAATGCCTTAAGAAAGGAAATTAGAAAATCCTTTAAGTAAATAAATTTAAATGCGTGATAGAGATACAGGTTTGAACCCAATTTCATCCCATAAACAGCAACAAACCAGCCACCGAGAATAGAAATAAAAATAGAAAATAAAGTAAGAAAAGGAAGTGTAATGACCGCAGCAAGAAGTCTTGGCGCTACCAGGTAATTTACAGGGTTCACCGCAAGAGAGCGAAGAGCATCAATTTGCTCAGTAACCTGCATCGTTCCTATCTCAGCAGTAATTGCCGCTCCTACCCGACTGGCAACAACTAAAGCAACAAATATAGCGGACATTTCCCGGACCGCAGAAAGACTGACTAGACTACCTACATAAAGCTGGGCTCCCACCATCCGCAGAGCGGAAGCCGACTGCATCGCTAAGATCATTCCGATAAAGACAGAAACAAGCGCAACCATAGGAAAAGACTTATTTCCAAACTCATCCATTTGTTTCAGAATTTCTCTCCCCCTGAATCGCGAATTAAAAAACGAGGCAATTGTCTTCAAACTAAGAATTCCTAAAGAGCCCAGGTAACAAAAAAAATTTAATCCGTTCTTCCCAAGATTCTCTAAAACTTTCGTTACCATATTATATTATCCGCTTACTTCCCCCCGGGGTGAGTAAGGTTCAAACTTTGTATATTCTTTAATAAAAGTAAGATTAATTGTACCAGTAGGACCATTACGCTGTTTGGCAATAATGAGTTCGGTAAGGCTTCCCTTCTTTTCTTCTCCTTCGATTCCTTCCTCATTTTTTTTTGTTTCTTCTTCCCGATAGAGAAGCAAAACTAAATCGGCATCTTGTTCAATAGCGCCACTTTCTCTTAAATCAGCAAGCCGCGGTCGTGGATGCTCTTCCGCCGCTCGCCTTAATTGAGAAAGGGCCATAATCGGAATTTTTAACTCTTTAGCCAAAGCCTTAAGAGAAGCAGAAATTTCAGTAATTTCCTGTTGCCGATTCTCAATTCTGGTCTTCGTTTGCATCAATTGAAGATAGTCAACAATTACAAATTTAATTCCTTCTTTCGCGACCAGACGCCTAACCTTGGTCCTGATTTCTAAAACAGAAAGAGCGGGGGAATCATCAATAAAAATCGGGGCATTCTGCAGTTTGCTTGCCGCCATGGTTAAATTGGGCCAATCATTTTTTTCGGAAAAACCGGTTCTTAATTTCAGAAGATTCACTCTTGCTTCGGTACAAAGCATTCGCTGGGCCAATTGTTCTTTTGACATCTCTAAACTAAAAAAGACCAAAGGAATATTCTTTTTAACTCCGAGATAAGAAGCAAGATTGGTCGCTAAGGAAGTTTTGCCAACTGAAGGGCGGGACGCCACGATAATAATATCAGAAGGTTGAAATCCTGAAGTTTTCCCATCAAGTTCACCAAACCCGCTGGGTAATCCGGTAATATAACCTTTTTGGTCAGCGGCTTCCCCAATTGTCTCGATCGTCTGGTGAATCAACTCATGAAACGGAATGATTCCTCCTTTCCTCTCACGATATTCTCCAATTTTAAAAATGACTTTTTCCGCTTCATCCAAACTCCGCTCAACATCATCACTCTGATAAGCATCATTAATGATTTTATTGCTATTTTTAATAAGTTGCCTGAGAATAAAATTGTCTCTTACAATTTTGATATAATGCTCTATATTCGCCGCTGAAGGAACAACATCGATTAATTTGGTAAGATAACTGGAACCGCCGATTTTTTCTAAAACCTGGTCACTTTTCAGCCGATTGGTCAGAGTAACCAAGTCACAGGATTCATTCTTCTCAAAAAGACCGGTAATTGCTTTAAAGATTTTACAATGGCTTTCCTTGTAAAAATCGTCCGGAGAAACCTCTTCAATTGCCTTGTTTCTTGCTTCTTCCTCTAAAAGCATAGAACCCAGGAGCGCCTGTTCAGCTTCAATATTAGCCGGTGGAATTTTGTCTATTTTATCTAGAGAGCGAAGAGTTTCTCTCTTTGTCCTCATCACTCTTTCACCACCCAAAGTTTCAAATTAGATTCTGTCTCTAAATTTAACTTTAAAGGAATTTTGTATACTCCTAATTTTTTGATTGGTTCGGACAGAACAATTAATTTCTTATCCAATTTAATTCCATGTTCTTGATCAAGAGCAGCAATAATTTCCTCCTTGGTCACCGAACCAAAAATCTTCTCTTTCTCTCCGGCCCGAACAGTGACAGTGCAAGAGATTTCATTTATTTTTTCTGCTAATGTTTTTAGATCTTCTTTCGCTTTTATCTCTACTTCTCTTTTTCGTTTTTTCTCGGCGTCTAATAATTCGATATTGCTTTTGGTAGCAAGATAAGCCCACCCCTTAGGGAGAAGAAAATTCCTGGCATAACCATCTTTTACTTCAATAATTTTCCCTGGTGCTCCTAACTTCTCCACATTTTGTCTCAGAATAATCTTCATTTGACTACATATGGCAAAAGACCTATAAACCTTGCCCTTTTAATTGCTTTAGCAAGGGAACGTTGATGTTTCAAACATGTTCCCGTAGTAAATCGGGGCAGAATTTTGCCTCTACCGCTAACATACCTTCTCACTTTTCCCATATCCTTATAATCTATTTCTTTTAGTTTATCCTGGCAAAATTTACATATCTTCGGAGTTATCCTTCTTTCCTTTCTCTTCTTCTTCATCCTTTTTACCATAACTAACCTCTTCATTTGAGGGAGAAGCAGGAGCTTTTCCCAAAAATTGCAATCTCTCCACTCTCACCTCTAAAGTACTACGTTTTTCCTTATTTGGCGTCTCCCAAGTCCGATAAACAAGTCTTCCTTCCACAAATATCGGACTCCCTTTTTTAAGATACTCGGCGGATAACTCTGCCTGCCTGCCCCACGCAACCAGAGTAAGAAAGCAGGTTTCCTCTTTCAACTCTCCGTCTTTGTTTTTATACTTTCGACTGGTAGCCAATCCAAAATCAGCAACCGGAGTTCCCACTGAAGTATAGCGAAGTTGCGGATCTCGAGTTAAATTACCCATCAAAAAAACTTTATTACAACTAGCCATTTTAGTCCTTATTTAAAATAGAATACCTTAAGATTTTGCTCTTTAGATCAAGTTCTTTCTTGATCTTCCCAATACTCTCCGGGAGAAGTTTCATCCCCAAGAGCACGTAAAAACCTTCGTTTTTTTCTTTAATGGGATAGGCAAAAACCCGTTTTCCCCAGATATTGGTTGTTTCAACTTTTCCTTTGTATTTACTAACGGTTTCGGCAATTCCTGCAATTTCCTTATTAACTTCTTCTTCCCCTAACCCTGGATCTAGAATCAACAAATTTTCATAATTTTTCATTATTACCTTTTCTTTTTAGACACAAATATCGGGACGCAGATTTCCGCAGATTAACGCAGATGACAGTGCAATTGTCATTGCGAGGGAC
>PFWI01000279.1 GCA_002791075.1 bacterium (Candidatus Ratteibacteria) CG_4_9_14_3_um_filter_41_21
GAAAATTATATGAGTTTTAATTTATTTCGAATTGGTTTTATAATTCTTTCTGCTGTTGGCGGCTACTTTCTTGCTTCAAAAAATTCTATCAGTGGAGCCTTGGTTGGTTTCGGGGGTTCTGTTATCATTGTCGGGATGGAAATGCTTTTGCAAAAAATTTCGGTAAAGCGGCTACTTCTGGCAGCATTAGGTTTAATTAGCGGGTTGGTTACGGCCATTTTGCTCAGTAACTTCATTCTGCTCATTCCTGTGGAAAAGATGGTTGAACTTTATATTAGATTCGGTCTCTATTTTGCTTTTTGTTATTTAGGGGTGATGATTGCAGTCCGACAAGCCAAGGAAGTTGGCTTTCTTTTTCCGTATTTAAGTGAGAAAAAGCAAGAGGGGAAGGGAATTTTAATTATTGATTCCAGTGTGATTATAGATGGCCGATTATACGATATCTGTAAAATTGGTTTTTTACCTTACACCTTGATAGTGCCGAATTTTATTATCCAGGAACTACAGACGATTGCCGATTCTAGCAATGACTTGAAGCGGCAAAAAGGCCGCCGGGGATTGGAAATGCTTAATAAAATGCGGAAAGATTCTTCCTTAAACGTGAGAGTTCATGAAATAGGTTTTCCGGAGTTGATTGAAACGGACAGTAAATTGGTAAAGTTAGCCCTGGCAATGAATGGCAAGATTCTAACCAATGACTATAATCTTGCCAAAGTGGCTGAGGTGCAGAATGTCGAAGTGCTTAACCTTAATAACTTAGCCACGCTTTTGAAGCCGAAGTTATTGGCCGGGGAGACTTTTCGCCTGAAAATTATACGAGAGGGGAAAGAAGAAACCCAGGGTGTTGGTTATCTTGAGGATGGAACAATGGTTGTGGTGGAGAATGGCAAGGAAGCGGTCGGGAAAACTGTGGACATAATTATTAATTCCACAATCCAGACGGTAAGCGGAAGAATGATTTTTGCTGAATTAAAATAGAATAAATTTTAAAACATTTACCACGAAAGCACGAAATATAGAAAACACGAAAGAAAAAATAAATATTCACCACAGAGTCACGGAGACACAGAGTTCACCAAGAATTATAAATAAATTTTTTCTTGGAGTGCTTTGAGTCTTGGTGCCTTTGTGGTAAAATTTTATTTGTGGTTAAAGATATTGTAGTTTTTCGTGCTTTTCGGTAACCGATCCCTTTGGGACAAGTTTTCGTGTTCTTGTTGGTAATCTTTGTAATTTATGGTAACTGCGATTGTACCGGCAGCCGGGAAGGGGGCAAGGTTTGATTCTAAAAAGAAAAAACTGTTTGTTCTCTTAGAGAAAAAACCCTTGCTTTTTTATAGTCTTGCTACTTTGAGCAACTCCTCCTTTATTGATGATGTTATTCTGGTAGTAGAAAGGAATAATGTTACTGCGGCAGAAAGGTTAATAAAAGAATGTCGTATCTCAAAGGTAAAAGCAATAATCCCGGGGGGAAGAACGCGCCAGGATTCTGTTGTTTTGGGGTTAAAAAAGATAGATCCTCTTTGCGATTTTGTTTTTATCCATGACGGAGCAAGGCCATTTCTCACCGAGGAATTGATCAAGAAGGTTGTTTTGGCGCTAAAAAAGTATTATGCTATTGTGGTTGGCCTTCCCATCGCCGATACGATTAAAAAAGTGACCCCTTCCTTGTTTGTTAAATCTACTGCAAAAAGAGAGTTTTTTTGGACGGTCCAAACGCCCCAAGCCTTTAAGGCCTCGATCATTCAAAGAGCCTATCAGAAAGCAAAAAAAGACCATTTTTTAGCTACAGATTCTGCCTCTTTAGTGGAAAGAATTGGTATCCCGGTAAGAATCATCAGAGGCGAACCTTATAATATTAAAATTACTACAAAAGACGATTTTCTCTTAGCCCAAGCAATCCTGAAAACAAGTAACAAAGAACTTTACCACGAAAGCACGAAATAAAGAAGACACGAAAGAAAAAATAGATATTCACCACAGAGGCACAGAGACACAGAGTTCACCAAGAATTATAAATAAATTTTTTCTTGGTTATTCTTTGAGACTTTGAGTCTTTGTGGTTAAAGATATTGTAGTTTTTCGTGTTCTTGCTGGTAATCTTTGTAATTTATTATGAATTCCGGAATAACTTATCCGCGGGGTTTTAAAGCAACCGGGATTTCCTGCGGAATAAAAAAAGATAATAAGAAAGACCTTGCCCTTATCTATTCGGAATCCGAGGCGGTTGCCGCCGGTCTTTTTACTACTAACAAGATAAAATCTGCTTCTATTCTTGTTGACTTAAAACATCTCCAACGAAGAAATTCACAGGCAATTTTTATTATCAGCGGTAATGCCAATACTTGCACCGGAAAAAAAGGAATAGAAAATAGTCAGATTATTCTTAATCTTCTTGCCCCATTGCTTTCCGTAGAAAAGGAAAAAATTCTTCTTGCTTCTACGGGAAAAATAGGCATTCCTTTACCGGTCACTAAAATTAAAGAGGCAATTCCTAAATTGGTCGCATCTCTTTCTAATGATGGTAAGTCAGCCGCAGAAGCTATTCTTACTACCGATAGAAAGACTAAAGAGATATCTTTTTCTACCGGAATTTTTGGCCAGGGGAAAAGAGAAGTAAGAATTGGCGGGATGGCCAAAGGCTCAGGAATGATTGAACCAAACTTATCTACCATGCTCGCTTTCTTTACTACGGATGCGGTAATTGAGCCGGAGGCTTTGAGAGAAGCATTGCGGGAGGCGGTAAAGAATTCTTTTAATCAGATTACGGTAGATAATGAAGAGAGCACCAACGATTCGGTGATTATTCTGGCTAATGGAGAAGCAAAAAATAGAAAGATTAAGAGAGAAACTAAGGAGTTTAAGAAATTTTCTTTTGCTTTGAAAAAGGCTTCTCTTCATCTGGCAAAAATGATTGTTGCTGATGGGGAAGGAGCACAAAAAGTTATTGAGGTAAAAATTGAACAGGCTTGGTGCCAAAAGGATGCTAACCGATTGGCCAGGGCGGTTGCTGGTTCCAATTTGGTAAAAGCGGCAATCGCGGGTTCTTCCGGTAACTGGGGCAGAATTATGGCTGCTCTCGGCAGAGTGAGAGCGCGCCTGAATCCTGATACTCTTGACCTTTTTATTAATGGAATCTTAGTTTTTTCTCGTGGAGAAAAACAGGTCTATCAGGAAAAAGAACTTCAAAAAAGCCTTGGTCAGAAAGAGGTTAGGATTGAAGTAAATCTTCATTGTGGTAATTTTTCTTCTTCCTTTTTTGGTTGTGACCTCACCGAGGAATATGTGCGGATTAATAAAGAATGAACAAATTACACCCCCACCTATCTCCTCCCCCTTAAGGGGGAGGATTGAGGTGAGGGGGAGAAGAAATTTTAAGATATTTATCATTACCGGTGATGTTTCTGGCGATCTTGAAGGTTCTCTTCTTGCTAAATCCCTCTTGAAAAAATTGCCAAATTTGCAAATTCTGGGAGTAGGGGGAGAAAGAATGAGAACAGCCGGGATAGAGATTCTTTTTGACCTCACTAAATTCTCCTTGATTGGATTCTTGGGAGTTCTTCGCCATATCTTTTTTTTTCGCCGAATATTTTATCAACTTATTGCTCGCATCAAAAAGGAAAAGCCATCCTTAGTCATCTTTATTGATTATCCGGGTTTTAATCTTAGGGTGGCAGAAAAAATTAAGCGATTTTCTATTCCTCTGATCTATTACGTTAGCCCTCAGGTTTGGGCGTGGGGAAAAGGACGCATTCAAAAAATAGTTTCCTTAATCACGCAAATGATTACTATTTTGCCCTTTGAGAAAGAGATTTACGAAAGAGAGGGATTAGCGGTAGAGTTTGTAGGGCATCCCCTTTTGGATTTAGTAAAACCAAGTAAAAACAAAGAACAAATAATGAAATATTTCTCTCTCAAAGAAGGATATTCCCTGATAACTTTTCTTCCGGGCAGTCGCCTCGATGAAGTAAGAAGGCTTCTCCCGGTAATGCTAAAACTGGGACAATTAATTAAGAGAGAAAAACCAAAAACCCAATGTATGATTATAGCCGCTAATTCTTTAATAAAGGAAGAGATAAAAGGGATCTTGAAGAAAAAGGGTATTTCCATACCCATCATCAAAGAAAAAAAGTATGATCTCATTTCTGCCAGCGCTCTTGTGCTTACCGCTTCCGGGACCGCTACGATTGAGATTGGAATTTTAGAACGCCCTATGATTATTCTCTACAAGATTTCTCCCTTTGCCTATCCCTTTCTCAAAATGACAGTTAAAATTCCCTATATCGGTATGGTCAATATTATTGCTAAAAGGAAAATAGTTCCTGAATTTATTCAAAGGGAAGCAAATGCTTTAAGGATTTTGCCGACCGCTCTTTCCCTTCTTGATAATAAGGAAAAAAGAGAAGAAATGAAACTACAACTAAAAATAGTAAAAAAAGCTCTTGGCGAACCGGGGGCAGCCGATCGCGCGGCAAAAATTATTTCCGAATATCTCTGAACCATAGAGAAAAGATAGCCATGAATGAACAGGAATAAAGACCAGTACTTAAGGAAAAATGGAAAAACAGGGGAAAAGGGAAACTATAATAATAGAATATTAATTATTAATTGATTCTTTTTCCCATCTTTCCACATTTCCCCTTTATGAATTTTTTTTAACTTTCATCCACGAATTAACACGAATGAACACCAAGAAAACAATTATTTAAGAATTAACTAAAATATCTATAGTTCT
>PFWI01000257.1 GCA_002791075.1 bacterium (Candidatus Ratteibacteria) CG_4_9_14_3_um_filter_41_21
AGGGGTCAGCAGGAGGCTTTATTTCCCCTTTTTCATTGTAGTATTCTACCTCTATCTCCGCATAAGGGACGGGTTTCCCTTTGACCTTTACAATCCCTTGAAATATATTTCCTGTCCATAATCCATATGGTCTCACCAGAGGTACAATTTCTGTTTCCAGACCAAGTTCATCATCCCAGCCTTCTTCCAGACCCAAGGCATTCACGCATACCTTGGTATAGTGAATGATATAACAATCTTCTGCTGGTTCCCAATAGGGTTTAGGCTCAACATAAAATGTATAGTCACCAGGTCTTGTGATGCTATAAGTGATTTCCCAAGTGGAAAAACCCTTTACTTTCTTTTCCCTAAGAGCCTTGAGCAAACTCATCTTTTTGCCCAGATGCATCACGCCAAACTGAACAGGCCTTTCCATATTCATATAAGCGCCTTCCATCGGATGGAAAAACTTTATATCCAGTGTTATGGTCTTATTGTCCTCCTGGCTGACAATATCATCGGATGGGATTATTCCGCCAAAGTGAGCGTTGGCTTGGGCTATCCACAGAAAAACTACGCAAGCGATAACCGTTGTAATTACACTAATCTTTCTCATTTTACTTTTTCACCTCCTCCCATTTATTGTAGCACATTTTTTAATTTCGTGCTACTCAAGAGTAAAAAAAATTTAAAGCAAAAACAACTCTATTGGTTTTAATTCACCGGTTTTGGTATCCACAGACAGAGCCATGCCTTCAAGGCTAAGAAGTCCTAACAGTTCAGTGTCGTTTTCTTCAGCAAAGATGACGTCAGAAACCCCTTCACCCTTACCCTCAATTATAAAACAAGCCCCACCCCAATCTCTTTCAATAATATCTCCATTGGCAAGTTTGAGTTTCTTTTTACGAATTGGCGATATTCCTAATCTCTTGAGTCTCTCTCTCTTAATAACAGAGAAAGTTGCTCCGGTGTCAATTATTACATCCACCTCTTCATATTTAGAAATATCTGTTGGATTAGCAATTTTAACTCTTGTCTTTAATTGTAAGTTCTCTTTCATTTTAAAAATATTATAGCCCATTCGAAATCAAATGTCAAATCTGCTTTCCGATGGTTGTCATTATTAAGGAACTGTGTTTAACGCCTTTGGTGGCTTTGAGCCTGTCGGCAAGACTTTCTACCTCCTTTGGTTTTCCCCTCACTACCACAACCTCAAGGCAGTTATCCTCATCTAAGTGAATATGCTGGGTGGAAATGATGAGAGAGTGGTAGTGATGCTGGATATCGGTTAAGGTATTTACCAATTCCCTTTTGTGATGGTCATAAACAAGGGCGATGACTCCCGCCACCTTTTCGCCCTTGACCCATTCCCGCTTAACTAAATTCTCCCTGATTAAATCCCTGATTGCCTCAGAGCGATTAGGATACCTTTTCTCTCCGATAAGGGAGTCGAACTTATGCAAAAGTTCCTTCTCCAATGATACTCCAAAACGGACGATCTCTTTCATAATTTTAGATCTTTAAAGAGGAGGGGGAAATTTAAGTTTTTGGCAAAAAGTTTTTCTGCCCGTTCAATCTTAGTTTTACTTCTTACCCGCATCTTACCTAAAAGCTCATCAATTTTTTCTACGGTAGTCAAGGTATCTGTGGAAACGAGGATAAGAGGAATTCCCATTTCTTTAGCCTTGCTAAGAACGAGACTGTTGGGATAGAGCTTTCCCGTAAGAATAATGGCTTTGGTATCTGTCTCCAGTGCCGCCAGTTGGATGTCAGAGCGGTCTCCTCCGGTGATGACAACCTTATCAGGAAGGGCGCGAAAGTAGCGGAGAGCACTTTCCATACTCATCGCCCCCACCGAGAAGTTTTTCACCAATTCCTTACCCTTTTCCCTAGAGCCACAAAGAATTTTCCCGTTTAGTTCTTCAGTCAACTCCTCAATGCTTGCCGCCTCCAGAATTTTATCTTCGGGAATAACTCCCAATACCTTGATATTTTTCCTTGATAGAGAAGGAATGATTATCTTTTTAACATCATCTATTCTATCTTCTCTAACCTTATTGATGATTACGCCGATAAGAGCATCTTTTAATAATTCTTTGGCTAAAATGATTCCATCGGCAATAAGTTCATCGGTATAAAGAGAGACCAGAAGCACCTTCGCCTTTAATGCCTTAGCAACATCTATACCTGAGATACCAAGAGAGGCGCCACTCTCTAAAGAGCCGACTCCGCTGGCAACAACGATGTCTTTGCCTGAGGAAAGTTTATTAAAGGTCTTCTTAATTGAGGGAACGAGACTTTCCCTTTCTTTAAGAAGTTTTAAGATTGTCCCTCGTGTTCGTATCACCGGAGAAAGAAGGGAAATATCCTCTTTTAACCCCAGATATTTATTGATAAATAAAGCGTCTTCATCAATAAATTTTCCTTTTACCTTTCTCGGAAGTGTTCCCACCGGCTTAAAGTAAGCCAATCTTTTTCTCTCCTTTAATTTTAAGGAAATAATGAGAGATGTTAAACTTTTCCCTGAATAGGGTTTTGTCGAACCAATATATAAACAGACCATTTTTCCTCCTTTTATTGCGAATAAAAGCAAACTACACTGTCATTGCGAGCGTAAGCGAAGCAATCTCTATGGATTGCCACGTCGCTATCGCTCCTCGCAATGACTTCGTCATTTAATCGTTAAGCGGCAGTCAATGGCTACCGCTTTCTTTTTGTTTACCTTTAAGGGATTAATATCCATCTCTAAAATCTCGGGAAAATCAATGACTAACTGGGAAAGACGAAGAAGAGCATCAACAATTAGCTCTGTATTTACCGCTTCCTCTCCTCTTGCTCCGGTGAGAAGAGGATATGATTTTATCTCTTCGATCATCGCTTTTGCTTCCCTTGGGGTAATGGGAGCAATACGAAATGAGACATCCTTTAAGATTTCGACATAAATTCCTCCCAGACCAAACATTATTAAAGGACCAAACTGCAAATCCCGGCTCATCCCCAAAATAACCTCCTTTCCTTCCTTGACCATTTCCTGAATGGTTACCCCCCAGATTTTGCTCTTGGGGAAATGTTTCCTCCCCTTTTCTATGATTACCTCAAACAGTTCTTTTATTTCGCTTTTCTTGGTCCCAAATTTTACTCCTCCAATGTCAGACTTATGAATTATTTCCGGGGATGCTATTTTAAGAACAACGGGAAAACCAATCTCCGCGGCAATCCTTTCCGCCTCTATCGGATTTTTAGCCAGTTTCTCCTTGGGGCAGGAAATCCCACAATTTGAGACGATCTCCTTTGCCTCAAAGGCAGTGAGGTTTACTCTTCCTTCCTTCTTTGCCTGTTTTAATATCTGCTTTATTCTTTCCTTCTTGATTCTGTATTCTGTTTTCTTCTCCTCGGGAATAGAAAGCCAATCTCGGTATCTTGCCATCGCGCCAAAAGTTTTTGTTGCCCTTTCAGGGAATGAATAATTGGGAATCTTATTTTTCCTTAAATTATCAGCGGTCTCTTTAATGCTTGCCTCTCCCATAAATGAAGTAAGAATCGGCTTATTGGACTTTTTAGAAACCTCAATGATGGCATTTCCGGTTTCCTCAATCTCCGTCATTGCCTGGGGAGTAAGAAGAATAATCACTCCTGCAACATTGCTATCCTTTAAGATAACTTCCAAGACCAATTTGTAAAGGGAAGCAGAGGCATCCCCTAAAATGTCAACCGGATTATAAATATTGGAGGCAGCCGGTAAATGAGAACGAAGGAACTCGATAGTCTCCTTTTCAAAGGAGGCTAATTTTAAACCCTCCTTTTGACAGCTATCGGTGGTAATAATGCCGGGTCCTCCCGCATTGGTAATAATCGCAATGCTATTTCCTTTAAGAAGAGGTTGAAAACAGAAGCCAATGGCCAGGTCAAAAAGTTCCTCTAAGGAATAAATCCGGATTACCCCACTTTGTTTAAAGGCTGACTCATATGCCTTATCAGAGCCGGCTAAACTTCCCGTGTGAGAGGAGGCAGCCCTGATGCCCTCCGGCGTGGTGCCTGACTTCATCAGAAGGACCGGTTTTTCTTTAGAAACGCTTCTGGCTATCTTGATAAAAGCCATTCCATCCACTACATCCTCAAGATAGCCGCAGATGACCTTCGTTGTTTTGTCCTCCTTAAGAGCCAGAAGCAAATCATTTTCATTGATATCGGCCTTATTTCCCAAACTGACAAACTTAGAGAAGCCGATTCTATTTGCTCTTGCCCAGTCTAAAATTGCGGTACAGAGAGCACCGGATTGTGAAATTAAGGAAATCTCTCCTTTTTCCGGTTTGTCCTTAGCAAAGGATGCATTCAAGTTACTATAAGTGCTGATAAGACCAAGGCAGTTTGGACCGAGAATGCGGATGCCGTATTCTTTTCCTATTTTTTTAATCTCATTTTCTAATTCTCTTCCTTCCCCTCCCGATTCCTTGAATCCCGCAGAAATAATGATTGCGGTTCTTACCTTCTTTTGACCACAGTCCTTTAAGACCGAAGGAACGAATTTTGCCGGGATGGCAATGACGGCCAATTCAGGATTTTCGGGAAGGAGACGAAGATTCGGGTAACACCGATAACCGGAAATTTCCTTTCTTTTGAGATTAACGGGAAAGACTTTACCCTTAAACTCAGAAATAATATTTTTAAATATGCTTCCTCCCACCTTCGTTTCATCGGATGAAGCACCGATAACCGCGACAGATTGAGGAGAA
>PFWI01000281.1 GCA_002791075.1 bacterium (Candidatus Ratteibacteria) CG_4_9_14_3_um_filter_41_21
CGGAAAAACTTAAAAGAAAAAGCGAGACATTTTTACCGGAATTGGCGGAAATAGATGTCATCCGTCATTTTACCGCTCTTTCGCGAAATAACTTTGGCGTGGATAACAATTTTTATCCTCTCGGCTCCTGCACGATGAAGTATAATCCAAAATTAGGTGAAATAGTCGCCAGAGATAAAAGATTTTCCAATTTACACCCTATCCTACCTCAACTTCCGGAGGGAAATCTTTTGACGCAAGGTGCTTTACAAATAATTTACGAAACTGGCAGATTGCTTTCCGAGATTACCGGTATGGACGAGTTTACTACTCAGCCTTTAGCCGGTGCCCACGGTGAACTAACCGGAATGATGATTGTTTCCGCTTATCATCGGAAGAAAGGAAATAAAAAGACCAGGGTAATTATTCCTGATTCAGCCCATGGCACCAATCCGGCAAGTGCCGCTATCTGCGGTTACGACATAACCAGTATTCCTACCGATAAAAATGGAGTGATGGATATTAAACACTTCAAGAAAGAACTTGATGAAGAAGTGGCGGCAGTGATGCTTACCTGCCCGAATACTTTGGGAATTTTTAATTCAAAGATTGGAGAAATTTGTAAAATGGCGCATTCAGTGGATGCTTTAATGTATTACGACGGAGCAAACCTTAACGCAATTTTAGGCAAATGCCGACCCGGAGATATCGGATTTGACCTTGTCCATCTTAATCTACATAAAACCTTTGCCACCCCGCATGGCGGTGGTGGTCCGGGTGCAGGACCTGTAGGAGTGAAGGAAAAATTAAGAAAATTTCTCCCTATTTCCCGGGTAGTTAAAGATTCCAAAGGTGCATATTTTCTGGATTACAATGAGCCCTCCTCCATTGGTTATCTCGCTCCCTTTTACGGAAATTTTGGGGTAATTCTAAAAGCTTACATCTATATTCTCACTTTAGGCAAGGAAGGATTAATTAAGGTTGCGGAAAATGCTGTCCTCAATGCCAATTATCTTCTTGCCAAGTTGAAGAATTATTATCACTTACCTTACAATAGAACCTGTATGCATGAGTTTGTTCTTTCGGCTAATAAACAGAAGGAAAAAGGAGTAAGAGCGCTGGACATCGCCAAAAGGTTGCTTGATTTTGGTTTTCATCCTCCTACCATTTATTTTCCTTTAATTGTGGAGGAGGCAATGATGATTGAGCCAACCGAGACCGAATCTAAGGAAACTCTGGATAAGTTTATGGAAGCAATGATTAAGATTGCCAAAGAGGCAGAGGAAAACCCCGATACTGTTAAAAATGCTCCGCATAATTTGCCCATCTCGCGCCTGGATGAGGTCAAAGCCGCCCGGGAGTTAAAACTGAGATTTCCTGCCTCATGAAGAAAATTGGAATTTTAGGTGGATTAGGACCAGAGTCAACCATTGCCTATTATGAATATATTACCCGTAAGTACTACGAAAAATATGGTAATTATAAATATCCGGAAATAATTATTTACAGCCTTACTTTCAGCGAGTTTATTAACCAAGGGTATGAAACGGCGGGTAAAGTAAAGGAGGCGATTTTGAGTTTGCATCAAGCCGGAGCCGATTTTGTGGTGGCAGCCTGTAATTCGGTGCATATCGTTTATGATAAAATAGCAAATGAATTGCCCATCCCCTGGATTAGCATTATTGATGCTGTTGCCGAAGAAATTCAAAAAGAACATCTCAAAAGAGTTAGTTTGTTGGGCACAATTTTTACGATGAGTAAAGATTTTTACCGCAAAGGACTTCTCAAGCAGGGGATTGAAGCGATTGTTCCTGATGCAGAGGACCAAAAGAAAATAAATGAGATTATTTATAAGGAATTGGTGCTTAAGAAGATTAAGAATAGTTCCCGGAAGAAAGTGCAAGGAATTATTAAGAAACTTAGCCAGCAAGGAGCCGAGGGGATAGTTTTAGCCTGCACCGAACTTCCCTTCTTAATAAGTCAGAAGGATGCTCCTCTTAAAGTCTTTGATACCGGGGCAATTCACGCCCAGAAGGCTCTGGATATTGCTTTAGGAGTGACAACCGAGTAAAATGAAAGGAGGAAAATATTAACCATGGTTAAAAATAATGTGATCGTTACGGTTGTTGGGAAGAATCGAGCAGGAGTTTTATCGGAAGTGACCACCGCAATCGCAAATCTTGGCGGTAACATTATGGACATCAGCCAGAAGATGCTCTCTGGCTATTTCAACCTGATTATGATTGTGGAGATGTTAAAGGTAAAAATAGGTTTAATTGATTTTAAGAAAAAGTTGGAAGAATTGGGAGACAAAAAGGGTTACAAAATCAGTGTTCAGCATGAAAAGGTCTTTCATTATATGCATAGAATTTAATAAATTGGACGCAGATGAACGCAGATTTACAGGATTTTAAGTATAAAGAACTTACAGAGAAAATAATAGAAATCTTTTATAAAGTTTATAATAAATTGGGTTATGGTTTCTTGGAAAAGCTTTACGAAAACGCAATGATGATAGAATTCAAAAAGGCAAACATTCCTGCTGTTGCTCAATCTCCTATAGAAGTGCATTATGAGAATAAGATTATCGGAGAGTATTCTGTTGATATACTTGTTGATAATAAAGTAATCATAGAAATTAAAGCGATGAAATCTTTAGTAGAAGACAATGAAGCGCAGTTATTAAATTACCTTAAAGCAACAAAGATAGAAGTTGGCCTTTTACTTAATTTTGGACCAAGAGCAGAAGTAAAACGTAAAGCATTTGATAATAAAAATAAATGAAATTTTGGACGCAGATAAACGCAGATTTACAGGATTAAAAATTCAGTATTAAATTATTTACTACTTACTATTTATTTTATTTCTTAATTCCTGTTTAATCCTGATGTTATCTGCGGAAATCTGCGTCCCAAAGAAGGAGAAAAATGGAGATAAGTTCAGAGGAAATTTTAGAAACCATCAAGATGGTGCAGATGCAGAACTTAGATATCAGAGCAGTAACAATGTCCATCAATCTTTTGGATTGCAGTCATCCGAACCTGAAGATTTTGAAAAGTAAAATAAGAAAAAAGATAACAGACCACGGTAAAAATCTGGTTAAGGTTTGTCAGGAACTGGAATCTATCTATGGCATTCCTATTGTCAATGAACGCATTGCAGTTACCCCAATTTCCCTCATCGGCACTAACTGTAATATAAAGGATTATATTTCAATAGCAAAAACCTTAGATGAAACGGCTAAAGACATAGGAGTGGACTTTATCGGCGGATTTTCCGCTCTGGTAGAGAAAGGTTTTAGCAAAAGTGATTTTAAACTTCTTAACTCCATTCCTGAAGCTTTGGCTTCTACCGATTTTGTTTGTTCAGCCATCAACGTCGCAACTACCAAGGTTGGAATCAATATGGACGCGGCAGTTAAGATGGGCAAAATCATTAAAGAGACCGCAAAACTTACCAGTAAAAATGATGGAATCGGCTGCGCTAAATTAGCGACCTTTGCTAATCTTCCACCTGATGTTCCTTTTATGCCGGGGGCCATTCATGGGCAAGGTCAACCGGAATGCGTAATTAATATAGGGGTAAGTGGTCCCGGAGTGATAAAGTCAGTTTTAGAAAAGATGGAAAATGCCAATTTAAACGAAATTTCCGAAGCCATCAAGAAAACGTCCTTTAAAATTACCCGTATGGGAGAATTGATTGGGAAAGAGGTAGCAAAAAAATTAAAGGTAGAATTTGGCAGTGTTGACCTTTCGCTCGCCCCTACGACTAATGTAGGAGACAGCATCGCTCAGATTTTAGAACTTATCGGTTTGGAGGTCTGTGGCACACATGGAACAACCGCCGCTTTAGCTCTTCTTACCGATGCGGTAAAGAAGGGGGGAGCGATGGCTTCTTCCTCAGTGGGGGGCTTTTCCGGCGCCTTTATTCCGGTTTGCGAAGATAAGGGAATGATTGAAGCGGTGAGGAAAAAAGCAATCACGCTGGATAAGTTAGAGGCAATGACTTCGGTCTGCGCAGTTGGTTTGGATATGGTTGTTGTGCCTGGTAATACTCCTGCAGAGACAATCTCCGCAATTATTGCCGATGAGATGGCGATTGGGGTTGTTAATAATAAGACCACGGGAGTAAGGATTATCCCTGCTCCAGGAAAAAAGGCAGGAGACAAGGTCAAATTTTCCGGACACCAGGGACTTTTAGGAGAAGGAATCGTGATGCCAGTAAATAAATATAATTCAAAGAAGTTCATTCAGCGTGGCGGCAAAATCCCTGCCCCATTGCGAAGTTTAGGAAATTAAGGAGGAAAATTCATGCCCTTAGATAAGATCGGAAAATGGGTGGGAGAAAAATTAGTTCAACTCAAGGAGAAAGGTATTCTTAAAGGTAAAGAATTGGTAATAACAGAAATCAAAAAATCCCAGGGAACTAAAAGCCCAAGATATCTGATAGAAGGCGAAGGTAAAAAAGAATTTATCAAGATGAATTCCAATTCTTATCTGGGGATGTCTTTGAAGAAAGAGGTGATTGAGGCAGAAAAAGAGGCTGCGGAAGAGTTTGGCGTGGGACCAGGGGCGGTGCGCTTTATCTATGGAACTTTTAAACCCCATTTAGAATTGGAGAAAAAATTAGCCAGGTTTCACCAAAAGGAAGCCGGGATGCTCTTTAGTTCGGCATACGCTGCCGTCTGCGGGATTCTTTCTCCTTTAATCTCTTCCGAGACCATAGTCATCAGCGATACATTGAATCATAACAGTATTATCAATGCCATCAAACTTTCTAAACCAAAGGATAAGAAAATTTACATTCATCTCAATATGGATGATTTGGAAACAAAAATCAAAGAATGCCGGGGAAATTGCCGGCGGGTTATCATCGTCACCGATGGTGTATTCAGTATGCGAGGGGACCACTCTGATTTTAAGGAATTGGTGAACTTAGCTAAAAAATACCACCCGGAATTTAAGGAAGGGGTTTTCACTATTGCGGATGATTCTCACGGAGTAGGCGCTTTTGGAAAAACCGGAAGAGGAACCAGCGAGGTTAGCGGCGAAAATGATGTGGATATATTGGTTTCTACCCTGGGTAAAGCATTGGGAGTAAACGGCGGATACGTGGTAACCAATGCCAAAATTGTGGAATATTTAAGAGAAACCGCCCCTTTTTATATCTATTCCAATCCGATTACTCCACCAGAAGCAAATGCGGCTTTAAAAGCGCTGGAGATTCTGAATAGCCAAAAGGGTAGAAAAATGCTTTCCTATTTGAAGGAGATGACCATTTATTTCAAAAAGGGATTGACTGATTTAGGGTATGAGACCATTAAAGGAGAACACCCTATTGTAGCCGTAATGATTCGGGATACGCAAAAGACGATAAAATTAGTGAATTATCTTAAAGAAAAAGGAATCTTAGCCGTGGGTTTAAAATATCCGATAGTTCCCCAAGGAGATGAATGCATCAGATTCCAGATTTCCGCCGACCATACCAAGGATGATTTAGATGATGTGCTTAAAACTTTAAGGGAATACAAAAATAAATGAAATTTTGGACGCAGATAAACGCAGATGGACAGGATTAGAGATTTACTTAGTATTTATTTTATTTCTTATTCCTGTTTTATCTTGAAGTTATCTGCGAAAATCTGCGTCCCATTAAAAAAATGGAAGGAAAATTAAAAGGAAAGGTGGCCATTATTACCGGCGCAGGTCAGGGAATGGGGGAATCTGTAGCTAAACTCTTTGCTAAAGAAGGTGCTAAAGTTGTGGTCAATGATATCAATGAGAATAAAGCAAAGATGGTAGCCGAAGAAATCAGGTCTGAGGGCGAAGAAGCATTAGCCATCAGAGCAGATGTAACTAATCGTAGAGAAGTTTCTCGTTTAGTAGAGAAAACTGTTGAAGAATTTGGCACGGTTCATATCCTCATTAATAATGCCGGAATTCTGCGTTCAAGCAAGATAGAAGCAATTAGCGAGGAAGAATGGGATTTGGTCCTTAATATTAACCTTAAGGGAACATTCCTTTGCTCTAAAGCGGTTCTCCCGATAATGAAGAAAAACCGCTATGGCAGAATAGTTAATTTTTCCTCCTCGGCAGGAAGAAGTGTGAGCACCTTAGGAGGAATCCATTATACCGCAGCCAAAGCCGGTATCCTTGGTCTTACCAGGCAAATGGCCAAGGAAGTAGCCGCCTTTAACATCAATGTCAATAGCGTCTGTCCTGGTCTTATTGATACCGAGATGGTCAGAGACAATTGCCCTCCGGAAAGATTAAGGCATTATGAAGAGAGTTTCCCTATTCCTCGCCTGGGAAGACCGGAAGAAGTAGCCAGGTTAGTTCTCTTTTTAGTCTCCGATAGTTCCTCTTATATTACCGGAGCTTCTCTGGATATCAATGGAGGGGATTTAATGCTTTGACAATAAGAAGTAAATAGAATATAATGATGTAATTATA
>PFWI01000180.1:0-3626 GCA_002791075.1 bacterium (Candidatus Ratteibacteria) CG_4_9_14_3_um_filter_41_21
TTCTTGATTACGGTGATTAAAGATAAAAATCACTGTAATCTCCTTTATAATCACTGTAATCATATGGTATTTCAGGATAACTTAACTCTTACTAAAATAACGATGAAGATAAGATTCGTTAAAATGCAATCGGGAGGGAACGATTTTGTTCTCATTGATAACCGGAAATCTTTAATCAGAGATAGAGCAAAACTTGCCAGAAAACTCTGTCTGAGGAAATTTTCTATCGGGGCAGACGGTTTTCTGCTCCTGGAGAATTCAAAAACAGCGGATTTCCGAATGCGGATTTATAACTCTGATGGAAGCGAAGCCGAGATGTGCGGTAACGGAATTCGCTGTTTGATTAAATTTATCTATTCCGAGAAACTTGCCGCGCAAAAGGAAATTTCTATTGAGACGAAAGACGCAATTTATTATGGTAAATATAAAAAAGAGTTAATTTCGGTAAGGATAAGAGAGCCTAAAAAAGTAAATTTAAATTTAAATCTCAAAATTAAAGAAAAGAAGGAAAAAGTTTTCTTGATTAATGTTGGCGTTCCCCACACGATTGTTTTTGTCAAGAATCTAAAAAAGATAGATGTAAAGAGCCTTGGTTCCTTGATTCGTTACCATCAGCAGTTTTCCCCGGCGGGGACAAATGTAGACTTTGTCCGGGTAGTTAACCGCCATGCTTTGAAAATCCGCATTTACGAAAGGGGTGTAGAAGATGAAACTTTTTCCTGCGGAACCGGAGCAACCGCAGCCGCAATTATTTCTTATAAGTTAGGCCGGGTAAAATCTCCGGTAAAAGTTTTTCCAATTTTTGGAAAACCGCTTAAGATTCATTTTGACCCGGGGTTAAAGGAAATCTATTTGGAAGGAGAGGCAATCAAGGTCTATGAAGGGGAATGCTTGCTGAGCCGTTAATCCAGATTGTTCTGGCTTTTATTGTCGGAATAGTAATCGGAAACTACCTTCCTCTTTCCTCTTTTTTTGCCCTCTATTCAACAATCATCTTGCTCTTTTTCCTTGCTCTCCTTCTGTTTCTGTCATGTAGTGCGAGGCTTTCAGCCTCGCCAATAAGCGAACCTAAAAGGTTTGCACTACAAAGAAAATACATTTCTCCTACTCTCCTTCTCTTTGCCTTTCTCTTGTTCGGAGCCGCTCATCTACAAAATTACCGGAGTATTTCCTGCTTTGATATCTCTCGGTTTATTCCCGGGGAATATAGTTTGGTAGGAACAATCATTGAAGAACCGGAAATAAATAAATTTAAAACTAAACTGATTCTACGGGCAGAAACCGTTCTATCCGAAAAAGGAAAGAAGAAGGTTACCGGAAAGGTTTGGGTTTCCGCTAAGTATTCCCGGGATGAAATCAAGAAATTTCATTATGGAGATAAAATTAAAATAAGAAATGCCAATCTTTCGCAACCCCCTTCGCCGGCAAATCCCGGAGAATTTGATTTTAGAAATTGGCTATCCGGCCAAAAAATCTATACGATCGTTACGGTTAAACCTTCCGATTTAAAGAAAATTGGATCGGGCCGGAGCAATTCTTTGCTTAAATATTCCTATTTTCTTAAAGCAAAGATTGAAAAGATTATTGAAAGAAGCATCGTTGGGGAGCCGGAAATTAGTATCATTAAAGCGATGGTTTTGGGTCAAAGCGAACTCCCTGATTTTATCCGGAAGCCTTTCTTGAAAACCGGAATTTTTCACGTTCTGGTAGTCTCCGGACTTCACGTTGGATTTATCGTCATCTTTATCGCTCTTTTTACCCCTTTTCTCTCTTCAAGATGGAAAGAAGGTTTTGCTATTGCCGCCATTATTTTTTATTGTTTAATTACCGGAGCGAAGCCGCCGGTGTTTCGCGCTTCCTTAATGGTAATTATTTATCTTTTAGGCCGGTTACTTAATCGGGAATCTTCCAGCTATCTTGCCATTGCTCTGGCGGCTTTAATTCTTCTTCTTTTTAACCCGGAACAACTCTTTGCTCCCGGATTCCAGCTTTCCTTTATCGTTACCCTGGGGATTTTGTTGCTTGCTCCGGTTCTAATAGGGAAATTACCTGAAAGAATCCCTCTTTTTTTAAAAGGAGCTATTGCCGTGCCCATTGCTGCTCAACTCACGGCCTGGCCTCTGGTGGCGTTTCATTTTCATTATTTTTCTCCGCTGGCCATCTTCACCAATATTCTTCTTATTCCTTTGGCCGGGCTTGATGTCGGATTATCCTTCCTGACGATTTTTTTCGGTTCAGTTTTTGCCAACATAGGAGCAATTTTTGGAGCAAGCGTCTATCTTCTCACCGCGATTCTCTTTAAATTGACCAAACTCTTTGCTCAACTTCCCTTAGCCTATCAAGAGATTGGCGGTTTTTCTCTCCGGTATCTTTTCAGCTATTATGCTATTTTTATTCTTCTCTTTAACTTTACAGAGCAAATAAAAAGGGAAAGAGCAAAAGTTCTCTGCCTCTCTTTGCTTCTTCTCTTCAATCTTTTTTTCTGGCCGAAAGCAGCAACAAAAATGCGGGCGCAGGATTTTGCGGTGACCGTGTTGAAAGTGCCGGATGGAAATTGTCTTTTCCTGCAATTCCCGGATAAAAAAAATGGCTTAATCATCGGAGACGAGGATAACTATCGCAGCGTCGAGAAAATAATAAAACCCTTCCTCTTCTCACAATCGGTAGGCACAATTGACTATCTTTTTCTGGATCAATCCGGTGATAACCATCTTGGCTCCCTTTTGCAATTGAGCCGGCATTTCAAAATCAGACAAATCATTGATGTTCCTGAGGCTTCAACTTCAATTACCTATAAGAATTTTTCTGACAAAATAACCCTGCTTTCCAGAAAAAAATATTTTCTCGGTTATCAAAAAGCCAGGGAAAATCAGGTTTTAATCAGGAGTGATTTGGGATACTGGCTTGAATCTCTGGGGAGTGGAGTCTATCGCCTAACCTGCGGGGGGAAGACTTTTCTTATCGGGATGAGCCTTACGGAAGATTCCCTCTCCAAACTTCTCTCTCTTAAGAAAGATTATTCCGCGTCAACCTTGATTCTCCCGGCTTTGCCCCGAAAGAAAAAAACATTAAATCAACTGATTAAAAGAACTAAAGCGACTGAAATCCTCCTTACCAGGAGCACAAGAAAAGAAACACTCCACCCCCACCTAATTTCCTCCCCCCTTGAGGGGGAGGATGAAGGAGAGGGGGAGGTCAAAGTAATCTTTGTCCAAAACCAAGGAGCGATTCACTTGGAGTGAACCAGCCCTGAATCAGTAGCGGTTCACTCCTTATAATTTCTCTTATTGAGCAGAAGAATTGGCCTTCTTCTCTCCGGGATGAAGGTCAAGTTTCAAACTGCAACTAACCGTCGAGAGAATTACCAAAAACCCTAATACCACCAACAAAATCTTTTTCATCTCTTTCTCCTAATTTTTTCTTTATCTTACCACACCTTTTTTATAAAATCAATTTTAGTAAGCGCTGTATTTCTTGACCAGTTCCATCACTCTTTTATACTGGGAAAAACTGACATTATTGGGGATAGAGTGGTCGGAATGATAGATATAGCCGCCCCCTTTTTTGGCAACTGCAAATTTAGTTCTAATTTCTTCCTCAATTTTACTTGGGTCCGGGTCAGCCAT
>PFWI01000180.1:3694-3875 GCA_002791075.1 bacterium (Candidatus Ratteibacteria) CG_4_9_14_3_um_filter_41_21
TACATTCCCGCAGGAGTGTAAAAGAACTGGCATCTGATGTTGGTGAAAGAAGGAATAGACCATCGTATCCGCCTCCTTATGGGTTCTGCGATAGGTCTCCGGAGAAAATAAAAGTCCATTGCGATAGCCCAGATCATTATAATCAAAGAAGGCATCAAACTTCAACCCTTTTTCCATCATC
>PFWI01000180.1:3927-5766 GCA_002791075.1 bacterium (Candidatus Ratteibacteria) CG_4_9_14_3_um_filter_41_21
CCCATTCCGGGTTATCGACCATTGCCACAAGCAGTTGGTCACTGCGGATGTAGGATTGTAAAAGATCGTAGCCATAGCCACCGGAGTAGCAGATGAACTTACCTTCACTTTGCGCGGCGTGGTAGTTATTGAAAACCGAGACCCAATCCACCCGGGTGTAGTCAGGCTCAAGCCTTTCCTTAATGGGAAACCAATCCTGCTTTTCTTTGATGGGCCGGTCAATTAATCCTGGGGTAGAGGTGTGGTCCCAGAAATTTTTATTGGTTGCTCCGGTGGAAGTTGTCTGGATAATGTACTTATCCGTTTTCTCGATGGTTTTTATGGGAAATCTCGGGCTGGTATCAGCCCCAAACATCACCATCTCATAGCCAAAATATTCTCCCGGGGTTATTCCATCGGGGAGACCCTCTTTATGCCATCGGGCGACTGTTGCCCCCCAGGGACCATCGTGAATCGGCACCCTATCCGGCTCCTGATGCGCCAGCACCATCTTTATCCTTTCTTTAGAATTCATTTTCTCTTCCATCTCACTCCTTCCTTGGTATCCTCTAAAACAATTCCTTTCTTTAAGAGTTTTTTTCTAATCTCATCCGCTTTCTTAAACTCTTTTTTTCTTCTCGCTTCATCCCGTTGAGCAATCAACTTAAAAATTTCTAAAGTTTCTTCATCTTCCTTGGTTTTCTTACGCCTGTATACCCCCTCAAAACCTAAGAACCCTAATACTTTATCAAATTCCTTTAATGTTTGCAAGACCTCATCGATATTCTTCTTATTTAAATTCCGGCCCTCTAAGGCAATATTTGTTTCTTTTATCAAACCAAAGAGGGAGGCAAGAGCAGCGGAGATGTTGAGGTCATCATCTAAGGACTCCTCAAAATCCTTTTTCGTCTTAGTCACCTTATCGGAAAGAATCCTATTATACCCTTTGAATTTTCCTTGCTTGGTCATCCAATTTAATCTTGAGTAAAAATCACCTATTCTATCTACCGTTGCTCTTCCCTGGGCAAGACCTTCAAAGTTGAAGTTCAATGGAGCCCGATAATGGGTGGAGAGAAGAAGGTAGCGGATCGTTATCGGGTGATAACCTTTATTCAGAAGGTCGCGCAGGGTATAAAAATTCCCTTTTGATTTGGCCATCTTTTCGTTGTTGACCAGAAGATAGGCGCAGTGAAGCCAAAACTTCACAAATTGTTTGCCGGTGGCGGCCTGGCTTTGGGCAATCTCGTTTTCGTGATGCGGGAAGATATTATCAGCCCCGCCGGTGTGAAGATCAAAACCTTCTCCCAGATATTTCATACTCATTGCCGAGCACTCAATATGCCAGCCGGGCCTTCCTTGGCCAATTTCCGTTTCCCAGGATGGCTCTCCTTCTTTAGCTTTTTTCCACAAACAGAAATCCTTGATGTCCTCCTTTTGATATTCATCAAAATCGGCTCTTTCTCCTTCCTTCATCTGGGAGAGGTCAACCCCGGAGAGTTTTCCGTAAGCGGGGAATTTTTTAACCGAAAAGTAGATGGACCCGTCTTTGGTATAGGCATAATTCTTCTCTAACAATCTTTTAATTAAATTGACCATCTCCTGGATATGCCCGGTCGCTTTTGGATAGTAATTGGCTTTTTTGATATTTAAAGTTTTGATATCTTCAAAAAATGCATCTTCATACTTTTTGGTATATTGGGCAAGAGCAACTCCTTTTTCTTTTGCTCCTTTGATGGTCTTATCGTCAACGTCGGTAATGTTCATTACCTGGGTTACCCGGTATCCTTTATATTCCAGATAACGGCGCAATAAATCCTCAAAGACATAGGCGCGGAAATTACCCAGATGGGCGTAGTCATA
>PFWI01000192.1 GCA_002791075.1 bacterium (Candidatus Ratteibacteria) CG_4_9_14_3_um_filter_41_21
CTTCCTTTGAAATTTGCCAGAAAAAACCAAATCCCGGTGATTGACGAGACAGAATTTGCCTGGACCCTTTGTCCGGCAAAGGTCATTGCCGTCAGCGGAACAAATGGCAAAACAACCGTGGTTTCCCTTCTCGGAGAAATCTTTAAAAAAGCAAAAAAAGGGGGAATCGTCTGCGGTAATATCGGCAATCCATTTTCTTCGGCAATAGCAAAATGCAGAAAAAATTCCTTGATTATTCTGGAGATAAGCAGTTTTCAATTAGAAAGAATTAAAAATTTTCGGCCAAAGATTGCCGTGCTTTTGAATATTGCTTTTGACCATTTAGACCGGCACCAGAGTTTTCTAACTTACCAAAGAACTAAAGCCAGACTTTTTCTTAATCAGAAGAGCGATGATTACGCTGTCCTTAATCAGGATGATGCGGGAATTTCTCCTCTTCTTCCTTGTATCAAGGCAAATAAAGTTTTCTTTTCTATGAAGAAAAGGCCGGAAAAAGGTCTATTGGCAAAGAAGGATTGGATTATTTCTAATCTTTCGGGAGAAGAGCAAAAAATATTTGATTTAAAAGAGGCGATTTTGCAAGGTCAGCATAATGTGGAAAATTACCTTGCGGCCGCCAGCGTTGCTCTTCTTTGTAAAATTCCTCTCTCAGTTATTAAAAGAGCGTTTACCGAATTTTATCCTCTTCCCCATCGCCTGGAATTTGTAAAAAGGATCAATGAGGTTACCTATATTGATGATTCCAAGGCGACCAATGTAAGCGCAGCCAAAGCCGCTCTTTCTTCTTTCCCTGCCGGCAGGATTATTTTAATTTTAGGCGGCAGGGATAAAGGGTGCTCATTTTCTCCTTTGAAAAAGATAGTAGGGGAAAAAGTAAAAACTCTTATCCTTCTTGGAGAAGCAAAAGAAAGAATCAAGAGCCAACTTAAAAATGTTCCGATAAGGAAAGTAAATTCATTGGAAGAGGCGGTAAAATTGGGAAAAAAACTGGCAAAACCAGGGGACTTTGTTCTTCTTTCTCCGGCTTGTTCCAGTTTTGATATGTTTATTGATTATAAACAACGAGGCAATGTATTTAAGAGAGCAGTTCAAAATTTATCATAGCCTACTCATCACTACCGTTTTACTGGTTGGTTTCGGGGTGATTATGGTCTATAGCGCCAGCGGAATCTCTTCGGGAGAGAAATTCCATGACCCCTACTACTTTTTGAAACGGGAAATCCTCTGGGCAACGGTTGGATTCAGCCTTCTTTTTCTTATTTCTCGCTTTGATTATCATTATTTCGCTAAAATAAGCAAACCTTTGCTATTATTTTCTATTTTCCTTTTCGTTCTTCTTTTCAGCCCTTTGGGAGTCAGCGCTGGAGGAGCGCGGCGCTGGTTAAGAATTGGACCCTTAACCCTCCAGCCTTCGGAATTAGCCAAGTTGGCAGTTGTCGTCTATTTGGCGGAATTCTTGAGCAGAAAAAGAAAAAAAATTACTGAATTTGCCACCGGATTCCTTCCCCCTCTTATCCTTTTGGCTCCTTTTGTTATCTTCCTTCTTTGGGAACCTGACCTGGGTACGGCGATTTTGATTTTAATGGTTTCTTTCCTCCTTCTTTTTATTGCCGGAGCAAAATTGTCCTATTTAGGTTCCCTTTTTCTTTGCTCCTTGCCGGCCTTTTTTCTTTTTATTTATAAGAGTCCTTATCGCCGAGCGCGAATTTTAACTTTTTTTCAACCTTGCGCAGACCCCCAGGGAATTGGTTATCAGATAAATCAGTCTCTCATCGCTCTCGGTTCAGGAGGAATTCTGGGAAAAGGTTTGGGCAAAGGCGCGCAAAAACTTTTTTTCCTTCCCGAATCGCATACCGACTTTATTTTTTCCATCGTGGGCGAGGAATTAGGAATTTTCGGCACTTTATTTCTGCTTTTTCTCTTTACTTTTCTTATTTGCCAGGGGAAAAAACTTGCTCAAGATAGCCGGGATGCTTTTGGCTACTTTTTAGCCACCGGTATTACTTTAATGATTGGGCTGGGAGCAATTTTACATATTGGGGTGGCGATGGGGGTTTTCCCCGCCAAGGGCACACCTCTTCCTCTGGTTAGTTACGGAGGTTCTGCTTTGGTCGTCTCTCTTATGGCAATTGGCATCCTGCTCAACATCTCCACGCAATTGGAAGAAAAGATATAATAACCACGATATTCTCTCGAATTGTACGAATTATTAAAGAGTAATAAAAAGAATAAGTATTTTAAAGATTTTTAATTAGATTAATTCGCGTAATTCGTGGTTAAAGATAAAAAAATATGAAGTGTATTGTAATTGCTGCCGGGGGAACCGGAGGCCATCTCTTCCCCGCCTTAGCCATAGCAGAAGAGCTAAAAGAGAAAAATAAGGGTCTTAAAATTGTCCTGGTAGGGAGAGCAAAGAAAAAATACCAGCATCTGTTTAGGAAAAAAGGTTTTGTATTCTGGGAAATGAGGGCGATTCGCCTCCCCGAAATGTCATTGTGGAAAGCAATAGCAAATATGTTGTCATTGCGAGCCCCCCATCCTTGCTTTCGCAAGAAAGCAGGGGGGCGTGGCAATCTCGAGATTGCTTCATCCGCCAAAGAGCGCTGGCGGACTCGCAACGACTTCGTCGATTGGCTGAAATTCCCTTTTCTTCTTTTTCCCGCTTTCATGCAGACTATTTTTATGCTCTTGAGGTTTAAGCCGGCGGTTGTGGTAGGAATGGGAGGAGCCGCCAGCGGACTCCCTGTTTTAGCGGCTTCTTTTTTGAGAATCCGAACTCTGATCCAGGAGCACGATATCCTTCCCGGAGTGACCACTAAAATTCTTTCCCATTTTGCCGGAGAAATTGCCGTTGGCTTTGAGGAAACCAAAAAATATCTTCCCGGGAAAAATTTGCTGGTTACCGGTAACCCGGTTAAAAAACAAATTTTAGAAAGAAATCGGGAAGATGCTTTAAAAGAATTGGGTCTTCCTCCCGGCTATTTTACTATTCTTTTTTTAGGAGGCAGCGGCGGCGCTCATTCTCTTAATTTAACCGCAGCCGCGGCCATTGATGATTTAGAAAACGAGGAAGAGAACCTTCAGATTATCCATTTAACCGGCGAGACCGACTACCCAAGGATAAAGAGAATCTATCAGAAGAGTAGTATTAAATCGGTGGTTTTGCCTTTTACCGAGAAGGTTGAAAATGTTTATGCTGCGGCTGATTTAGTAATTGCTCGCGCCGGGGCGATGACCATCAGCGAAATTAGCGCAAGAGGTTTGCCGGCGATTCTTATTCCTTATCCTTACGCCAAGAGGAATCATCAGGAGATTAACGCCAAGTATCTGGTGGAAAAGGAAGCTGCAATTTTAATCAAAGACCAGGAACTTTCCGGTCCTCGTTTAGCCCGGGAGATTCTCTCTCTTCGGAAAGACCGAAAACGGTTAAGCGAGATGAGCAAAAATAGCCAGGTTTTAGCCAGACCAAAAGCAACCGAGAAAACCGTTGAAGGTATTCTGAAACTGATGAAAACAACTAAAGATACAAGTTATAAAACCACGAATTTATCGAATTTTACGAATTAGAGTAATTCGCGTTAATTCGTGGTTAGAAAAAGGAAATTCCTATGCAATT
>PFWI01000271.1 GCA_002791075.1 bacterium (Candidatus Ratteibacteria) CG_4_9_14_3_um_filter_41_21
TTGCTGCTCTGGACGAGATGGCAATGCAGTTTTTAATGAGTATACCAAATTCCTATTTAGACCAGGAGTGCCTGTAGCCATGTTTAATTTATCAAGTTTCAATGAAGTCAATTTATAAAATAACCATTTCATATCTATTTCAATATTTTTCAATTCTATATAATATGTTGTATCTATAGGCCAGAAATTTTCATCTGTCCAAGTTATTGCTCCTATCGTACCTTTTCTTCCAACTACTATTCCGGGGCCTTTAATTAAATATTTGGAATGATACCCAACGATACCATTAGAACCAAAGACAGGAAAAATTCCACCCCCTCTTTCTCTTTCAGTTAAGCCTTTTCCATATTCTAAAGACAAAAAATCGTCAGTTTTTATTATTTCCCACTCCTTTGGTATTCTGCCAATTGGGCTCTGTTTGTAAGATGAATTTACCTTTTGGCTATTCATTTCCACTTGTTTTTGCCAACCATATTGCTGTAATCGCCAACCTAAAATAATCGTGAAGTTAATCGTGAAGTTAATCGTGAACCTATTCTATTGAAGTACATAATGAACATTTCTTCCTTTGCCCTTTTGTTTTATCACTTTAAGTTCGATTAACTTCTCAAGTTCGTCCAACGCTGCTCTATTGGAAATCTTAAAGAGAATCCGCACTTCTCTATTGGATATTCTTCCATTTTGCACCATCCATTCAACAATTTTCATCTGTCTTTCGTTGAGAGCAATTTGTCCTCTTTCTTTTAACACTTTAATATCTTTGCTAAATCCAATAACTTTATCTTTCACTGCGTGTATACTGGCAGCTACACCTTCGGTAAAATATTCCAACCATTCTGATAAATCCAGTGTATTCTGGTCTATTTTATTTAATGCGGCATAATAACTTCGTCTATCTTTATCATAATAATCATCTAGAGTGAAGAACCTTTTGACATCAAAACCGCGCTTACAAAGAACTAAAGTCGCCATAATTCTTGCTGTCCTGCCATTTCCATCAATAAAAGGATGAATTCTGACAATCTCATAATGTGTTATCCCTGCTTCAAGAACAGAATCAATCTCAGTTGATTCAGAAGAATTAAACCAATCTAAGAATTCTTTCACTAATCCTGGAACTTCTTTTGTGGGTGATGGAGTAAATACTGTTTCACCGGTAGCTCCATTTACAACATAAACCTGACGATTACGGAATACTCCTTCATCACCAGGATTTTCCAGGGTTTCTCTGATTACAATTTCGTGAATTTTCAAAAAATCATCCACTTTAAGATTTATTTTCTTGGCAAAATCAGGAATTTTTTCCAGTGCCTCAAGATAATTCAAAACCTCCTGTTTATCTTTCCTTCTAACCATAATATCTCTTCCAGCAGCAAGGTCACTAACCTGTTCAAAAGAAAGCGAATTACCCTCAATCGCAGTTGAAGAATGCGCACTTCTCAAAAGAGCATCTCTTCTTAAAGAAACTTCCCATTTGGGGATTAATGGAGCGTTCAGAACTATTGCCCTTGCCTCAGAAATAAGAGTAAGATTTTTAACAATTTTATTTGTGTGACGGAAATTTGGTCTAAACATTTTGTCTCCTCATTACTCTATTTTATTTCCTTTAAATATCCTTCAATCTTTTTTTCAACCGTTGCAATTTCATTCTGAATTTCTCCCAGGTCTTTCCATTCTTGATCTATGTCTATTTTTTCAACCTTTTCTTCGGGAAAAACATACAGGGTAACATTAAGGTTATAATCGTTATTCTTAATCTCCTCAATCGTAACGGCGCGGGAAAATCCTTTAATATCGCTGAACTCTTTATATGCTTTTGAAATTTTTGCGATATGTTGGTTCCCTAACCAGTTTAACTTCCTTACTTCCGGATGTTGTTCATATTCCAAAGAAGCATTGATAAATAATACCTTATTTTCTCTTCCTGTATTTTTGTTCTTATTCAGAATTATTATTGCTCCCGGAGCGCCCGTGTTATAAAACAATTTTTCCGGAAGCAAGATAACACATTCTATTAAATCATCTTCTAAGATACTGGCTCTTATTATTCTCTCTTTTCCTCCCCTGAAGAGACAGCCATTATCAATAACCACCCCAACTTTCCCTTTATCTTTCTTTGCTGAGGCAAGCATATGCTGAATCCAGGCCCAATCTGCAGATTGGCGAGGTGTGAAGCCATAATTAAATCTTTTCTTCCAGAACTCCCCTTTTTTCAGAACTTCTTCATCATAACCATCCTGATTCCAGGGAGGATTGGCAACCACAATATTAAAATCTTTTACCCCCTCTCCTTTTTTAAACTTTGGGTAAAGCAGGGTATCCCCAAAAGCAATCTGGGCGTTTCTTATATCATGAATATAGAGATTCATTTTACCTAAGGCAAGTGTTTTCTGATTTACTTCCTGACCGTATAGAAATAATTTTCCTGCTCCTTTCTCTCCGTAATTATCCTGGACATATTTGTAAGAAATAATTAGCATACCATTTGATGCCGATGCAGGGTCATAGATGCTTTCTTTCGGTTTGGGGTCAAGAATTTTTACCAATAAACCGATAACCTCTCTCGGAGTATAAACCTCTCCTTCTTTTGCCTTAGTTGGAGCAAAATATTTTAAAATCCATTCATAAGAATCCCCTAAGATATCGGGAGAAACATAATGAAGTTTCTTTTCGCTGAAAAGTTCAACCAACTGCCTTAGGATTTCAGCGTTCTCTCTGTTTGAGGTAAATTGGATAAAATCAACATTATCAAGGATGTCCTTAAGTTCTGAATTTCGCTCTGCCAGAGTTTTTAATGCCTGGGAAAATTTTTCTGGAAGTTTGCTCACATCTTTTCTGATATTATCCCAGAGGTATTCCTCCGGTAAATCAAAATCGTGGTAGGTTGCTATACTTGCCTCTTCTTTTGCCTGTTCTTCGCTTAAGCCATCTTCCAAAGATTTTTTATACTCTTTTTCATAAGATAATTCCCATTGGTCACTGACTCTCTTTAAAAACAACAGAATCAGAATAAACTTATAGTCCACCCTTGTTCTGATGAGGTCTGCGGCTTTTTTGAGTAAGCCCTCAATTTCTCCTCTGCTAATTTTATTTTTATCTAATGTGCGAAGTTCATCTAAAATATTCTTTCTACTTATCAAGGTATATAGTCGTTTTCTGGAATCATCAGGGTCTAATTCAACTTTTAAGCATCCCGCTTTCCTTAATTCAGAAATAAATACGGCAATTTCCTCCTTTTTGTCCTTATTTTTCCTTTTAAGCAATTCAATAGCTTCCTCCATTCTAAATGCGGAGTTTTTAAAGGAATCCAATAATAAGGAATATCTACGCTCAAGCCAGTTCGGCAATTCAATTTTTGAATTTTTCACAATTTTCCTCCATTAGATAAGCAAATAACATTATTACTTATGCAATAAGTATATCATATTTTTATTTAATTGTCAAATTTTTGTACTGGACGGGTATACAGGCAGGTTTTTTGATACTAATTTCGGTAAGTTTTCTTTCTCTGTAGAGCCACCCAATACTTAATTATCTCGATATAGTAGCCAAAAATTGGGCGGGGGAGAGGATGGGAATGCCCTGGAATTCTTTGAGAGGTTGTAAATGCTTTGTATCCCCAGAGACGATATAGTCTGCTTTTACTTCCAAGGCGCACTCCAGAATCCGATTGTCAGAATCCTTTTCTTTAATCAAAGAGATTCGGACCTTTGGTTTTACCAGCCGGGTAAAATTTCCAATTTCTCTCAAAAGCGCGTGTAGAGAGGATTCTTGAAGAAGCAGTTTGTCCCTTAAAACCTTCTCAATCTCTAACTTTATTACCGGGGATATAGCAACTTCTATCTCCTTCCTTCTGGCTAAGGTAAGCACTTCGTCCGGGACTCCCGCAGCAGAGACAAAGGCTGAGATGTAGATGTTTGTATCACAGACTACAATATACTTCACTTTTTGTCTTCCTCTTCCCGAACCTCATCAACAATTCTTTCTACGTCTTTCTCGGTATATATTCTCAATGCTCTCGCTCGGGCAGTAAGTTCTTTCTGTAACTGTCGCCAGTGTCTTTCTGAAAGATATTGCTCGAGAGCATCCCGGATTAACTGACTTTTTGTCTTCCCTTCTTTCTTAGCTACATCACTTATCTCTTTTACCGTTTTTGGCGGAAAGGTGAAAGACAACGCTTCTGTTGTTCTCATTGTTTACCTCCTTCAATAATATTTAATCATATTTACTTCTTCTTGTCAAATTTCTTAGAACAATTGGCCAGAAAGTCAATAAAGAAGTATAATTTAAACAGATTACTATAATGAATAGTGTTGCCAAAAATTTTTGCTCTCTTTAATAGCAAATTTTTGGCAACTATCTGAAGAGATAGGGTTCTTTGAAACATTTAAATCTCTCTTAATCTGACAACTCCTGAAAGAAAGGATAGAATAAAAAATAGGGCTTCACGAAATTAGTTATTTAAAGAATTTCCCTCTCCCCTTTGGGGAGAGGGTTGAAGGGTGAGGGGGGCTTAAAGGATTATAAAGT
>PFWI01000026.1 GCA_002791075.1 bacterium (Candidatus Ratteibacteria) CG_4_9_14_3_um_filter_41_21
GCTAATTTAAACATTTTCTTTTGGAACTCGGCAAGGGTTTCCTCTTTGAAGCGCGCCAAAAGAGGTTTACTTTTGATGAGGATCACTTTTTTGTGGACCTGGTTTTTTATAACCGCTTGCTTAAGTGTTATGTGCTTATTGATTTAAAGATTGGAGAGTTGACACATCAGGACTTGGGTCAAATGCAGATGTACGTAAGTTATTTTGACCGGTACGTAAAAACCAAAGGCGAAAACCAGACTGTCGGTATTATCCTTTGCCGCAAGAAACACGAGGCAATTGTTGAAATTACGCTTCCCAAAGGCACTAACATTCACGCGAAAGAATATCAGCTCTATCTGCCTTCAAAAGAGGAATTAAAACGGAAACTCATAGAATGGAGCGCAAAAAACCTCCAGTGCAGCGTGGTCGTCAGACGCAAAAAAACTAAATGATTGTGAGTAAGAACCATTTTACGAAACCAGAAAGGAAAGAATTACGCAGGCTTACGGGGTTGGCTTATGGCTTTGCCTATCGGAAGGCAAACCATGGTTCTCTAACCTATGAACGCGAGATTGCCAAGGCATTAGAATTGCTTGAGGGAAATTTTAAGCAGTGGAGAAAGAATAAAATATCAACGTTTGAACTGAGTGAGTTTATCCATAAATTTCATAACGGTGTTGCGCGCGAATTATGGAGTTTTTATACGACGGGGCCTGCGGAGTTGAATGTCAAGCACGCAATTGTCAAAGGCATTATTTTAAAGAACGAAATCAGTCCGGGAATTTTAGAGAAATTATGAAAAAACCGTACGATTCTTCTTGGAACTTAATAAAAAGCGGCAGAGGTAACTTACCTAAGAGCGAAGAGGTCTTAGATAAGAAATATCAAGAATGGAAAAAACGGGATTGGAAGCAATGGCTGGAAAAGAATCTCGTGTTTCCGTTTATGGTTGAGCGGAAGGAAGACGACGACGATACTTATTTTACCGATATTGCCAAACACACCCCGTTCCGTTTAGGCCACAAGATGAAAGTGTTAAAGTTGAGCTCAGAAGACGATCTCTATGGGATTATGATTAAAGTACGCGAAGGTCGCCGGGTTGGATCAGCGCCTTTATGTGATGTTGAAGTGACGCCAAGGAGCGACCGGAATTTCTGGCCCGTTCGGGAATACGTCGTTTGGTTTGCGAATCGGTAAGCCGGTAAGGCAATGGTTTGGTTTCCTATAGCCAAAGCCATAAGTTGATAGGGTGGTGAGGCATGAGAGAAGATTTTTTGGAAGATTTTGATCCCAAACTAAAAGAGGAATTTTTTAGAAGCGTGCATAACACTGCCCAGCTTGTCGGGCTTAAAGAGCTTGAAAGTTTTCGATTGGGCATAGACTATGAGGACGCGGATTGCCAGGATCTTATTTTGAAACTCAAGAGTAAGCCGGATGCGGAGCATGTTGATATTATCTCCCAAGACGGTTATTCAATTATCAAGAGGTATTTTAAGCACCAGAAAGAAAAAGATCTGCTCGATAAACTTTATTCCATCAATGAGAAATACATCAAAAAGAATAAAGAGGCATCCCGCGCCGCTTATACCGCGATTGTCTTATTTGAAGACAGGCAATTTGATAAAGCCCGCCTTCCCTTGTTGAATGTTATTTTGCATCTCGAGTTGCTTGAAATGCAAGAGGAGATATTCGCAGATTCTGCTTATTTTGCCAATCGCGGGAAAAATTATTTACGTGAAGGGGATTTCCAGGATGCCGAGAGATTTTTTGTTTTGGAACGCCAGATTGATGGAGAGCACTGGGATAGTTATGAAAATATGGCTGAGGTTTATTCTAATCAGGGCAGAAAAGATGAATCCAAAGATCAGATCAACGAAGCGTTGAAGCGGGTATACAAATGCTGGCAGGAAGATCAGAGATATCTTGATTTTGAAGTTGTCGAGGAGATCGAGGAAAAAGCTGATGAGATTTTGGAAAGAGGCAGATCGGCTTATCTTAAAAGGCTGTGTCAATATGCCCATGGCCTTCTGTATTTCTTCGGAGCAGCTCTTTTGGATACGGTAGAGAGAGAAATAAAATCCGTTAGCGAATGCAAGAAACCGTTCTTAAGAGACGAGCTAACGTATTATCTCAAAGAAGAGCCGGGGATCATAATGGATGGTGACTTGTTGTATTTAGAAGGCATCGAAAATCCTCGTCTTATTTTAGAGGAACTATCCAGACGGGGTCTGAAACAACATAGTCCTCATTCTCTTTCCGCGCTCAAATTGGCGCAGGAAGGGCGTATTGCCGAGATGTTTTTCACTCAAGATGAGGATAGTGAAGACATCGATGAGGACCTTCGGAGATTAACGCATAATGAGTTAAACCTGGTTTTGGCATACGAAGAATTACGCAAAGATGTAACCGGAAGACAGCATCATGATTTGCTTTTGAACAGGGCGCTTAATAAAAACAGAGTTCATGCGCAGGAAATCGTAGATATTTTTACTTATATTTGGAATAATCTCCCTCGTTGGGAAATCGGCGGACGCATAGCCGCAGATTTAGGCGCTAAAAGAAACAGAGAAGGCATAGCGCCTCAATTGGAGAAGTATGTTACGGCCTTTTCTCCTCCGAAAGAAATTCATCCACCGAAAAGAAAGATTGGGCGCAATGAACCCTGCCCTTGCGGAAGCGGGAAGAAATATAAGAAGTGTTGCGGTAAATAGTATAGCTTTTGAGCTTAATTTACGGAGCTGATTTTAAATGGCCAAGACCAATCCAGTTTTAAAACAAACGATATTAGAAGTTGTTAATAATCAATTGAAGAGTTTAGACCCGCCAGAAACCAAACAGACGTATGACCGTCTTGTCGCAGATGGTATTTCTGACCAAGAGGCCAGGCGGTTAATAGGATGCGTTGTCAGCAGCGAAATTTTTGATGTATTAAAACAACAGCAGCCATTTGATCACGACAGATTTGTTAAGGCATTAAATAAATTGCCAAAGTTGCCTTGGGAATGAAAAAATATGGTTCCATCATACGACCTTAACAAAATTAAATTTGCGACTGATGAAGCGACGTTTATGCGTGCGGTGGGATTGTATGAGAACGGTAAGGTGACGGAAATGGAGGCGCTGGGAGGATATTATTCCGCAGTTGTTCTGGGAACGGAGCCGTATCGGGTTTCCGTATCAGCTCGCAATTATAAACAAGGCCACTGCACTTGTTATGTTGGACAGAACGACAGGCTTTGCAAGCATATGGTTGCCCTGGCGCTCTATGCGGTTATGGATGGAAAGCTGTTAAGCGATAAAGATAAACAGCCTAACAATGAGGTTAAGTGTAGCGGACGTAGAGACGCATTAAGTCAGGATGAGCTGGCTACAATCAAAAAGGCCATTACCGAATCTATGAAGTATATAAAGCCTTATTCCGGGCCGTCACGTACCTGGTTTGCGAATCAGCATTCTTTGCGTGAAGGATGCAACCGGCTGTCAGCGATTGTTTGTGAATTGCCGGTAAATCGGCAGACTGCCGATA
>PFWI01000042.1:0-2391 GCA_002791075.1 bacterium (Candidatus Ratteibacteria) CG_4_9_14_3_um_filter_41_21
GATTAATTTCTTAGTAGTTCTCTGTGTCTTTGTGACTTGGTGGTGAGAGAGTTGTTTTTTAATTCGTGTTCATTCGTGGATAAATAAGAAAATAAAATGAAAATAGAACTCATTTCAATTGGTACCGAACTTCTTACCGGAAAACAAAATTCAGATAGTTCTTTTATCGGAGACGCTTTAAGCAGGATTAACCTGGAACTATCCCGGGAAACCACTATCCCCGACCATAAAAAGCAAATGACTTCTCTCCTGGAGGAATCTTTGAAAAGAGCCGACATCATCATTACTACCGGAGGCCTTGGGCCAACCTTTGACGATCTTACTCGTGAAATAGTCAGTGAAACTTTAAAGAAAAAACTAATTTTTCACGATAGTATCTTAAAGAAAATGAGGAAACATTTTCAGAGGCGTGGCCTGGTGATGCCGGAAATCAACCGCAAACAAGCTTATGTCATTGAAGGAGCAAGAATAATCCCTAATAATGTTGGCACCGCCCCGGGAATGATTATTGAAACAAACGAAGATAAAAAAAAGAAGACGTTAATTCTTCTTCCCGGACCACCCGGAGAACTCCAACCGATGTTTCTAAAAAGTGTCCTGCCTTACTTAAAAAAGTATTCTAAAAGCTACCTTAAAACTATTTCCTTCTGGATTGCCGGACTTTCCGAATCATCAGTTGCTGAAAAGGTTGAACCCATTATTGAAAAATACCGGGAAGCAGAGAAGATAGAGTTTGCCATATTGGTTCACCTTTCCATTGTTGAGGTTAAATTAAAAATAAGAGGAAAAAATCAGAAAGAGATGAATGAAGAGATTTCACCCATCAAAAAGGAAATAAAAAAGGTATTGGGAAATAATCTATTCAGTGAAAAAACAAAAAAATTGGAAGAGGCAATTGGCAATCTCTTGCTCCGGAAGAGATTAAGGTTAGGTCTCGCCGAATCCTGCACCGGAGGGTTATTAGGCAACCTCATCACCGATATTCCCGGTTCCTCCTGCTATTTTCAGGGCTCCATTGTTGCCTATAGCAATGAGGTAAAAAAGAAAGTTTTGAAAGTCCGCAAAACTCTCTTGCGAAAATATGGAGCGGTGAGTAAGGAGGTGGCTTTAGCGATGGCTTCCGGAGCGAGAAAATCAACCAAAGCGGATATCGGGGTCTCCATTACCGGGATTGCCGGACCTTCCGGGGCAAGCAGAGAAAAACCGGTTGGTTTAGTCTTTATCGGACTAATTTATCCCGGCGAAAGATTAAAAATCGCAAAGGAATATCATTTCACGGGAAATCGCCAGAATATCAAATATAGAGCCGTTATATCCGCCCTTGACCTCCTCCGCAGAAATCTATGAAGAAGAAATATAAAATTTTTCTTTTCGTTGTTATCGCTTTCTTCTTTTTATCCCTTTTCTTTTTTATCGGGAATAAAAAATTCTCTAAAGTAAAAATTATCCGGATTAGCCCAAAACTGTCTTCCAGGGCAATTGCCTCTTTACTTAAAGAGGAAGGAATAATTAAAAGTGAAAATTTATTCATTCTTTTGCTCAAATTAACCGGAAAAGAAAAAAGACTGCAGGCAGGCCTTTACGAATTGAAAAGTTGGTCTACTCCTTTGGTCATTATTAATAAACTGGCAAAGGGAGAAGTTGCCATAATTAGTTTTACTATTCCCGAAGGTTACACCGTTGTGCAGATTGCCAATCTCTTAGAAAAGAAAAAACTCTGTTCCGCGGAAGATTTTATAAAAATAGCAAATGAAAGGGAATTGGAAGGTTTTCTCTTCCCGGCAAGGTATACTATTCCATCCTCGGTTAGCGTTGAAGGAATCATCTCCATTATGCAGGAAAAATTCAAAGAAGTGATTAATGGTTATCAGGAAAAATTAAAAGGGAAGTCTTTAAAAAATATTGTTATCCTTGCTTCAATTATTGAAAAAGAGGCTCAAAAGGACTCGGGACGTCCGATTGTCGCCTCGGTTCTCTACAATAGATTAAAGAAGCATTTACCATTAGAATCCTGTGTCACGATTGAATACGCTTTAGGCGAACATAAAGCACGTTTATCAAGTAAAGACCTTTTGCTTGATTCTCCTTATAATACCTACCGGAAGCAAGGGCTTCCTCCAGGACCAATTTGCAATCCCGGGAAAGCATCATTAGAAGCGGCTATTTCCCCCGCAAAAACAAAATTCCTTTTCTTTGTCTCTAAAGGAGATGGCACGCACACCTTCTCCGAAACCTACACTCAACACCTTATTGGCAAGGAAAAATTACAAAAAGCCGGAAAATCGAATTAGGGGTTGTCTCAAAAGCCCAGCGGTTAATCCCTTTCTTCATTTTCCTCCTTTTTACCCTGCGATTAATTTAGCAATGCTTTGATAGAGATTTTTTATCTGT
>PFWI01000042.1:2406-7349 GCA_002791075.1 bacterium (Candidatus Ratteibacteria) CG_4_9_14_3_um_filter_41_21
GCTTTGATAGAGATTTTTTATCTGTTTTTCTGTTCTTGCTTCAATAATTAATCTTGAGATTGGCTCGGTCCCTGAAGGACGCAGATGGAGCCACCAGTCTTTCCCGGTTACCCTGATACCATCTAAAAGATTTATTTTCTCAGCGTGATAATATTTTTTAATCTTAGAAATGACCTTTTTTATTCCTGGCCTGGGCAGAGAAATCTTTTTCTTCAACATTTTGTAGGAAGGAATTTCTTCAACCAACTGGGAAACAGTTTTTCTCCTCTCAGAGAGATATTGCAGAATCAGGCCCATCCCGATTAAACTGTCTCTCCCGTGGTGAAGCGAAGGAAAGATTACTCCTCCATTCCCCTCCCCGCCAATGATGGCTTTTCTTTTCTTCATCTCCTCCACAACGTTAATCTCCCCCACTCTACTGCGGAAAAGAGAACAATTAAATTCCCCGGTGATATGCTCCATTATTTGAGAGGTGGAAAGATTGGTAACTACCGGCCCTTTGCTTTTGGAAAGAATAAATTTAGTCGCCAATCCCAGGGTATAATCTTCTCCGATTGCTTTTCCTTTCTCAGAAATAATGGCTAATCTATCAGCATCAGGATCTAAAGCAAATCCGATATCTGCCTTTTTCTTTACCAAATTACCAAGGGTAAGCAGGTTTTCTGGCAGAGGTTCGGGAGGACGAGGGAAAGTTTTATTCAATTTATCGTTAATGATAAAGACCCGGCAGCCTAATTTCTTTAATAAGAGAGGGGCGATGACAGAACCCGCGCCATTACAGCAATCTAAAGCAACAGAAAAATGGCTTTTTCTAATCAGGGAAGAATTAAGCAAAGAAAGAGTTTTTTTTAAATGGAAATCAATCGCTTCCTGATGATAATTTTTGATTATTGTGTCGCGGGTAAAAGGTAAATATTTAATTTTGTTTTGCAAGTAGATGTCAAGAAACGGTTTTACTTGCGAGGAATTAAGAAAGGTCCCGTTAGAAGAAATAAATTTCAGGCCATTATATTCCTGTGGATTGTGACTGGCCGTAATTGCTATTCCTCCGTTGGCTTTTAATTTCTCGGTTAGAAGTTGCACCGTGGGAGTAGGAACAATTCCTAAATCAACAATTTCGCATCCGGTAGATAAAAGTCCGGAAAAAACAGCATATTTAGCCATCTCCCCGGATAACCTGGTATCCCGACCAACAACAACTTTTCCTCCTTTGATATAGGTGCCGAAAGAAGCCGCAAATTTTGCTATAACCTCCGGGGTTAGGGATTCCCCGATAATACCCCTTATTCCGGAAATGCTAATCACCGGTTTCATTTATTTATCCACGAATGCACACGAATAAACACAAACAATATTCTTTATATTACTTTTTATATTAGTGTTTATTCCTGGCTATTTACTCTTTTTTCTATTCGTGTTAATTCGTGGTTATATTGTTTTTCTTTTCAGGAGATTTTTTGCTTCTTTAACAATATTCTCTGCAGTTAAACCGTATTCCCTCATCAATTCTTCCGGTTTTCCGGATTGGCCAAAACGGTCTAAAATGCCTATTCTTTTCATCGGAACGGGACAATTTTCCATCACCACCTCAGCCACCGCGCTTCCCATCCCGCCCATAACCTGATGCTCCTCGGCGGTAAGAATAGCCCCGGTCTCTTTTGCGGCTTTGATAATGGCCTCTTCGTCAATTGGCTTGATGGTATGAAGATTAATCAGCCGAACCGAAATTCCCTCTTTCTCCAAAATACTTGCCGCCTCTGAAGATTGGCAAACCATCACCCCGCAGGCAATAATGGTTAAATCCTTTCCCTCTTTTAAAATTTCCGCTTTGCCGATATTAAACTCTGCATTTTCTTTCGTAACAACGGGCAGAGACGCTCTGCCCAAACGAAGATAAACCGGACCATAAATTTTGGCCGCGGCAATCGTGGCCTTAATCGCCTGGATATTATCGGCAGGGACAATTACGGTGAAACCGGGCAATACCCTCATCAGGGCAATATCCTCGATAGCCTGATGAGTTGCTCCGTCTTCTCCTACGGTAATCCCGCAATGGGTGGAGCCAATCTTAACATTAGCATTATTATAAGCAACACTAACCCTTAACTGGTCCCAAACTCTTCCGGTAACAAAAACTCCAAAACTACCCATAAAGGGAATCTTTCCGGAGAGAGCCAGTCCCGCAGCAGTTCCAACCATATCCGCTTCCGCAACCCCCATTTGAAAAAATCTTTCCGGAAATTCTTTTTTAAACCAATGGGACCTGGTTGATTCCCCTAAATCGGCGGTGAGGACTACCACCCTGGGATTTTCCCGGCCTAATCTTAATAATGCCTCTCCGTACCCATCCCGGGTTGATTTTAGTTTCATTATTTATTTTTTAACCACGAATTGCACGAATTTCTCTAATTAAGAACTGATATAAAGTGTTACATATTCTTTTTATTTTCACTTTTTCTTTTAATTCGTATAATTCGATAAATTCGTGGTTTATATTCTTTCCCCTAATTCCTTCAAGGCTTTTTCCACTTCTTCTTTCTTTGGCGCTTGGCCATGCCACTCTACTTCATTCTCCATAAAGGAGATGCCTTTACCTTTTATGGTGCGGGCAATAATGACCGTTGGTTTTCCTTTTATCTTCTCGGCCTGAAGATAGGCTCCCAAGACCTCTGCCAGGTTATTCCCGTCAATCTCTATTACATACCAGCCAAACGCTCTCCATTTTTCAGGATAAGGCTCAAGCTGCATAATATCTGCGGTCTTTCCATCGATCTGGAGTCTATTCCTATCCACAATGGCGCAGAGATTGTCCAGATGGTAATGATTGCTGGTCATTACTGCTTCCCAGACCTGACCCTCATCCGTCTCACCATCTCCGAGCAGACAATAAACCCGATAGTTTTTTTTATTCAATCTTCCGGCAAGAGCGATACCGTTGGCAATGGATAGTCCCTGACCCAAAGAACCGGTAGAAGCTTCAATACCGGGAACTTCTAAATTATGCGGATGCCCCTGCAGGGGACTGCCTAATTTCCGCAGGGTAAGAAGTTTCTCAACCGGAAAATAACCGCATCTGGCCAGGACCGCGTAAAGAAGGGGACAACAATGTCCTTTGGAGAGAATGAAACGGTCTCTATCTTCCCAGTCCGGTTCTTTTGCCCGATGCTTCATTACGGAGAAATAAAGAGCCACAACCAGTTCCGCCGCCGAGAGAGAACCTCCGGGATGTCCGCTACCGGCTTCCCCAAGCATCCTGATGATATCCCTTCTTACCTCTAAACAGATTCTTTGCAATTCCTTAATCTTCATTTTGGAACGCTTTTTAAATTTTTAATGTGACCTTTGCCGACCCCCTTAACTTCACAACCAAGGTCCAGATATTTCATAATTTTCTCATCATTCAACAGGTTTTGCGTGTCAATAATCGCTAAAGACTTTCCCGCTGCTTCTACCACTTTTTGCGGGTCAAGTTCCAAATATTCCTGATGCCCCACCGCAAAGATAACTGCATCCTTATCTTTTAAGGAACCAAAAAGATCAGTCTCTAACTTTGCCTCAGGGACCTCCGGCCAAACCTTGACTAAGGGGTCATGCACCGAAAGAATTGCCCCTTCTTTTGCTGCTGCTTTCCAGAAAATTTCCGAGGGGCTGTGTCTGGTATCTCCAACATCGTTAAGGTAGGAAGCACCCAAAAGATGAACCTTCTTTCCGGAAACCGTTCCACCAAGAGCAGATTTTGCCAACTCTAAACTATGCAGGGGCATTAAATCATTGATGTCAACGGAGTGTACTGCCATCTCCAATCCTTTGGTTCTTTTAAAAATGTTTAGCGAAGCCCAATTGGCTAAAACCGGGTCTTTGGTAAGGCAATATCCACCTACTCCAAAACCAGGATTCATTAAATTTCTGTGAGTTGGACGCACCCTGATTGATTTTACCACCTCAAAGAGATTAATTCCCACCTCCTCGGCAAGAAGTGCCCATTCGTGAACTAATGCAATATTGGTGGCACGGAATGAATTCTCAAAGGTTTTAGCCAACTCTGAAGCATTGGTATTGTTCAGTTTATAAAGAGGATAATCCTTTGTATCCAGGACATTGTTGAGAAATTCTTCAGCCATTCCGGTACTTGTCTCATCAATCCCGGAATAAGTGCGCCAGAAATTACGGATGGAACTGACGTAATTCCTCCCCGGCATTACTCTCTCATAGGAATGAGCAATACGCGGCGGATTTTTGCTAAGGTCAATACCTCTGGCTTTAAATTCTCTTTCCAGAATTGGTTTGACAATATGCCGACAGGTGCCAGGAGGAACGGTTGTCTCCACTAAGACAAGGGCCTCTGGTTTAATGTTTCTTCCCAAATCAGCAATTGCTTTTTCGAAACCACCAGTATCGCAATATCCCGTCTTCGCATCGCCAAAAACCGGCTTTGTTGCATCCAGTTGAATGTCAACCACAATAATATCAGCAAGAGAGAAAGCGTGTGAAGACCAGGTAGCTCTTAAGGTTTTCTTTTCTTTGACAATCCTGGGAAAAATTTCCGCTACCTCCGGGTCGGTAGCTTCAATGGGTGATTCACCTCTATTAATCACCGGAACTTTCCAATATGACCTCATCGAAGGTCGCTGCACTCCATGGACAAAGTAAATCGGTTTCCCATTTTTGGTACTGTCAGCGACAACCTCGGCCATAACCGCTCCCACAAAGCCCAATCCCTGAACCGCAACAATTTTCCTGCCTAATTGCTTTTGCTTAAGCGTAACTTCATCTAAAACTTTTATTTCCTCTCTCTCTGCTCTTTCATCAGGCAATGCGTATTTTATCCCTTCCGGACTTACTGAAAACTTTTCCATCTCTCCTCCTCGTAGGTTATAATGTTTAAAAGTAGTTTATTATTCACAGTATTAGGGGGTTCTCCAAGGGGGGAGTTAACAACTGTG
>PFWI01000033.1 GCA_002791075.1 bacterium (Candidatus Ratteibacteria) CG_4_9_14_3_um_filter_41_21
AAGAATTGAAATAAAACCGGAGGATACCGCCAGATCCCTATCCGAAAGAATGGCAGAGGAGGGAGCATCCCTCCTGTTAAAAGCGTTCTCCCTGCTAAAGGAGAAAAAAACAGAATTAAAAACTCAGAATGAGGCGGAGGCAACCTTTGCCCCCAAATTAAAAAAGTCCGATGGTCTTATTAACTGGAAGAGGGGAGCGGTCGAGATTCACAATTTAGTTCGCGGTCTTGCTCCCTGGCCCTCTGGCTATATGTATCTTGAAGGCAAACGCCTCAAAATATGGGACTCGGAAATTAAGAAAGAGGAAGGAAAGCCTGGAGAGATTCTTAAAGCGCAAGAGGATCAACTTCTCATTGCCTGCGGAAAGGGTTCTTTATTAATAAAAAGTTTACAACGGGAAGGAAAAAGAAGAATGGCGGCCAATGAATTTCTCCGCGGTCATCCCCTAAAGAAGAGTTATAAGTTATGAAATACTTTTCCCCTAACGATGGTGTAAAGTGCCTTGCCTTTTAATTTCCGGCCTAAAAACGGGGTATTTTTGCTCTTTGATTTGAGATTTTCGGTCTTTAGAATCCATTCCGCTTTTGTGTCGATAATGGTAATGTCGGCCCCTCTCCCAATACCTAAGGTTCCTTTGTCAATCCCCAGAATTTTTGCAGGATTGATGGTTAATTTAGCAATCACTTTAGAAAGAGAAAATCTCCTGTCCACTAAGGCAAGGGATAAAGGAAGGGTTGTCTCCAGCCCGATCATTCCAAAAGGTGCGGCGAGAAAATCCTTTTCCTTTTCCTCTGCAGAATGCGGAGCGTGGTCAGAAGCAATAACGTCAATAGTCTCATCAAAAAGACCTTTTCTAATTGCTTGATTATCTTTTTCTTCTCTTAAGGGAGGATTAACCTTGTTATTGGTATCAAAATCCTTCACCGCATTTTCGGTTAACATAAAGTATTGAGGGCAGGTCTCGCAGGTAACTTTTATTCCTTTTTTCTTGGCTGTCTTAACAAGTTCTACCGAACCGGCGGTGGAAACGTGAGCAAGATGAATTTTTGCTCCGGTTAACTCGGCTAACATTAAATCTCGTCCAACAATGATTTCTTCGGCCTGTTTGGGAATACCGGGGAGACCCAAATTCGCAGAAAGATAACCTTCGTTCACCACTCCTCCGGCGGAAAGTTCAGTATCCTCGCAATGAAGGATAAGGGGTTGGGCGAAAATCTTTGAATATTCTAAAGCCCGGCGCATAATCCTGGAATCGGAGATAGAATTCCCGTCATCAGAAAATCCAACTGCCCCCGCTTCAATTAATTCTCCAAATTCGGTGAGTTCTTCGCCTTTCCTCTTTTTGGTAATGGCGGCAATAGGCAAAATATTGCAGAGATTTGCTTGTTTTGCCCGGTCATAGATAAATCTTACCACCGTCTTATTGTCAGTGCAGGGATTGGTATTGGGCATTACGCAGATTGTGGTGAAACCACCGGCAAGCGCGGCTTTTGACCCCGAGAGAATCGTCTCTTCGTCTTCCCGGCCAGGCTCCCTCAAGTGGGTATGAATATCAATGAGTCCGGGGACAACCAGCATTCCTTCCGCTTGGAGAGTCCTTCCTCTTGCTTTTAGATTCCTGCCAATCTGAGCGATTTTTCCGTTTTTAATAAGGATATCGGCTATTTTATCAATTCCATTACCCGGGTCAATTACCCGGCCATTTTTGATTAGCAGATTCATATTTCTCCTTCCCCCCTCTCCTCATTCCTCCCCCTCAAGGGGGGAGGAGGAGATAGGTGGGGGTGCGCGCTTGGAGGGGTGCTAACGCGACGAATAAGGAGCGTTGGTTAGCACGCCCGCCGAGTCAGTGAGGCGGGCCGGAAGTCCCGACCTGCCCTTCCTTGAACGCGCTTGGAGGGACTCGAACCCCCAACCACTGGCTCCGGAGGCCAGCGCTCTATCCATTGAGCCACAAGCGCTATTCTTTAATTTCTCCAATTAGAAATGAAGAAATCTTCATTTTGGAAAGAGCGTTCATCACTCCTTTAACTCTTTTTTCCTCAATAATAATTGCCATTCCAATACCTAAATTGAAGGTAGCAAGCATTTCCTTTTTTGAAATTTTTCCTTTTTTCTTGATTAGATTAAAGATCGGGGGGATATTCCAGTTTCCTTCTTTGATTGCTAATTTCTTTCCTTTTGGCAAAATCCGGGGAATATTCCCCAATAGCCCTCCTCCGGTAATATGAGCAATACCTTTTAAAGGAAATTTTTTGCTTAAGGAAAGAATCGTTTTTACATAAATTCTGGTCGGTTTCAGAAGTTCCTGACCCAAGGTTTTCTTTAAAGAAGGAATATATATTTTCCATTCTCTTTTAGGAAAGATTTTCCTGACTAAAGAATAGCCATTGGAATGGAGGCCGTTGGAAGCTAAACCAATAACCTTGTCTCCAACCTTAATTTTGCGGCCATCAATTATTTTTTCCTTTTCTGCAACACCAACGCCAAAGCCGCCAAGATCAAAGCCATCTTTTCCGTAGATAGAGGCTAACTGAGCTGTTTCCCCGCCAATTAAACTGCAACCGGATAGAGAACATCCTTCAACGATGCCCCTTAGAATCTCATCGTCTCTTTTCTCTTTCAACCTTCCTACGGCAAAATAGTCTAAAAAAAACAGGGGCTTTGCCCCGGTCGTAATAATATCATTTACTACCATCGCCACTAAATCAATCCCGATGGTATCAAATTTTTCCAATTCTTCGGCGAGAAGTATTTTGGTGCCTACCCCGTCGGTTGAAGAGACCAGAACCGGTTTTTTATATTTCCTCTCCAGCTCAAAGCAAGCCGCAAATTTGCCAATGCCGGAGAGAACCGATAGATTCTTTGTCCTTTTTGCCAAGGAAGAAACCTTCTCTATAAATTTCCCGGCTTGCCCAATGTCCACTCCGGCCTTTTTATAGGTTAGGTTAGCCATTTCTATTTTGAGCAGAGTAAACCCTGCTACTACAACATTATTATATTCTCTTCTATTTTAAAAAGCAATTTTTTGGCTAAATCTTTCTCTGAATCCTTACCGCTAATCTTCTCCTCTCTTTCCCCTCAAGAACAATGGTAGTTGCGAAGCAAAGTCCTTAAACATAGAGTTCGAAGTCTTTCCGAAGCGTGCCTTTAAAGATGCTCGCACCCCTCCTCTGTATTTTTCGTGCGATAAATCGCACCGCTACTAAGAGATGACTGATTTGTGAGCGAAGCTGGCGGTTATGCCGCAGGCACGATAGTGCCGAGGAATAAAAAAGCCCGAGCGAACAAAGCCCAGTCATCTCTTCCCCCACCTCTCTTATTTCGCATATTCCACAGTTCTTATTTCTCTGATAACGGTTACTTTCACCTGACCGGGATATTCCAACCCTTCCTCAACTTTCTTGGTAATATCCCGCGCCAAAACGGTAGCCTCAGAATCTGAAATTTCCTCCGGTTTCACAATGACGCGAACCTCCCTTCCCGCGCTAATAGCGTAAGCCTGAGAAACTCCTTTAAAAGAAGAAGCGATATTTTCCAATTTCTCCAGTCTTTTAATGTAACCTTCTAAAGTTTCTCTCCTTGCCCCCGGCCGGGTGGCGCTGATACTATCGGCCGCGGCAATCAGGGGAGTGATGAAATTGGTCGCATCTACATCCCCATGATGACCGGCAATGGCATTAACGACAAAGGGGGATTCGTTGTAGCGAGTGGCAAGTTTAGCGCCAATTTGAGGATGAGTTCCTTCCTGTTCCTGGTCAACGGCCTTTCCAATATCATGCAGAAGACCGGCTCTTCTAGCAACTTTTTCATCCACTTTTAACTCTGCGGCGATAAGACCGGATAAATAAGCTACTTCTTTAGAATGAGCCAGGACATTCTGGCCATAGCTGGTGCGGTATTTTAAGCGTCCCAAAAGTTTTGCCAACTCCGGATGGATGTTGATAATTCCCAATTCAAGGATAGTCTGTTGGCCAATCTCAGTTATTATTTTCTCCATCTCCTTTTTGGTCTTTTCTACAATTTCTTCAATCCTCCCCGGATGAATCCTGCCGTCGGTAATAAGTTTCTTTAAGGCAATTTTGGCAATCTCTCGGCGGTAGATATTAAAACCGGAAAGGGTTACTGCCTCCGGCGTATCGTCAACAACCAGATCAACCCCGGTAGCCGCTTCAAAGGCCCGGATATTTCTCCCTTCCCTCCCGATAACTCTCCCTTTCATTTCCTCGGGAAGGCTTACTACGGATACGCTTGACTCAACCACCTGGTCGGCGCTGCAACGCTGAATAGCTGAAATAATAATCTCCCGCGCCTTTTTTTCTCCGCTCTCTTGAGCTTCCTCAATTATCCGACTAACCACGCCCGCGCTCTCTTTCTTTGCCTCTTCAGCAAATCTGGTTAAGAGAATCTGCTTTGCCTGTTCGCGGGAAAGCCCTGCTATTCTCTCTAAATTTTTCCTCTCTTCCTCCGCCAAAGCATCTAATTTACTTTTCTTCTCTTTTATTTCATTCTCTTCTTCGATTATTTTTTTCTCTCTAGACAATAAATCAGCCTCCTGCCGCTCTAAAATATCCACTTTGCGGTCAAGATTTATCTCCCGCTGATTCAACCTTCGTTCTGAGGAATGGAGTTCTTTGCGCTTTGAATTTGCTTCCTTGTCGAAGTCGGTTCTTACTTTAAAGGACAACTCCTTCGCTCCTAAATTCGCTTCTTTCCGAATAGACTCAGCTTGAGCATGAGCTTCTTTTAAAATCTGGCGGCTCTTTTTTTCTGCTTGCCCTATCTTCTGTTCGCCCAAATACTTCCTTAAAAAATAACCGGCAAAAAGAAGAAGAATCCCCGCAATCCCACTTATTAAAGAATTATTAATTTGGCACCTCCTTCACTTTAACTATATGGGACGCAGATAACTTCAGGATAAAACAGGATTTAAGAACAATAATATTTTATCCTTTATCCAATTTTATCTGCGAAAATCTGCGTCCTAAAAAATTTTGTAGTCTTTAATTTAGCAGAAGTGAAAAATTAGGCAGGAAGAAAAAAGGAAATAAAGAGAGAAAAAATCAGATTAACCGATAAACCCTATGTCATTGCGAGGAAATCCGATCTGTAAATGGACGACGCGGCAATCCAGTTTTGAGATTGCTTCGCTTACGCTCGCAATGACGTGCTTGAGTGAATGCATATCATAGATTTCACCCTGATAATGAATTGAGTGTATCAATAGGGAATTCTCTTTATTCATTCTTTATTATCCTTCCTAACTTCTCCAATCTTTATAGTTTTACCAACTTTGCTGATTTTACCGCAGAAATTTCCTGAATCCTCTTTAAATCATCGGTCGGAATAACCCGGTCAATGTTAAGCACGGTAATTGCCAAACCGCCTTTTTTCTTCCTTCCTAAAGTCATCCCGGCAATATTAATTTCTCTTTCTCCCAGGATCGTCCCGATCTGGCCAATAATTCCCGGTTTATCCTCATTGCGGCAGATTAAAAGATAATCCTGGGGAAGCGCATTAATCGGATAGCCATCAATTTTAACGATACGCAAGTCATTTTTCGAAAGAAGTGTTCCGCTTACCGCCAAATCGCCGTTATCCGTCTCCACCTTGCAACTCACCAGATTGGCAAATTCCTCAGCAGAAATTGTCTTGGTCTCCGAAATTTTGATTCCTCTTTCTTTAGCCAAAAGAGGGGCGTTAACGTAATTAACCTGGTCTCCCAGAGAAGGTTTCAAAAGCCCTTTAATAAGGTTATTTCTTAAAGAAGAGACATCGTATTCGGCAATTTCACCTTGGTATTCTATCCCTATGCGCATTATATTGCCCGGCATTAATTGGCCCATCAGAATTCCGATTTTCTCGGCAAGAATAAAGTAAGGGCCGATTATCTTGGCTAATTTCTCATCCACCGCCGGAATATTGGCGGCATACCGGGAGATCTTGCGTTTTAGAACATCACAGATTTGTTGCGCAATATCCCGGGCTACGTTAATCTGGGCCTCCTGAGTGCTGGCTCCCAGATGGGGAGTGGTAATGACATTATCAAAACCCAGCAACGGGTTCTCAAGAGGCGGTTCTTTCTCATAGACATCCAGGGCGGCTCCTTTTACCTTCCCCTCCTTTAATGCTTCGCAAAGCGCCCTTTCTTCAATAATCCCCCCCCGGGCACAATTAATAATTCTTACTCCCTTCTTCATCAATTTAAACTCCTTTTTCCCGATAATGCCTTTGGTCTCCGAAGTAAGGGGGGTATGCACGGTGATATAATCGGAGACTCGGCAGAGTTCTTTTAAATCCACTATTTTTACCGGTATTTTCGCGGCTTTCTCCGGAGAGATGAAAGGGTCATGCCCCACAATCTTCATTCCCAGAGAAACGGCGACTCTTGCGATGTAACTGCCAATTCTCCCTAAACCGATAATGCCCAGAGTTTTGCCGTAGAGTTCAGAACCGGTAAATTTTTTCTTTTCCCAGACTTTGCTCTTTAAGGAGCAGTCGGCCTGGGGGATGTTGCGTGCTAAAGCAAGAATCATTGCCAAGGTATGCTCCGCGGTAGAAATGGTATTTCCTTCCGGCGAATTCATCACGATAATGCCTTTGGCCGTGGCGGCTTCAATATCAACGTTATCCAGCCCCACCCCGGCTCGCCCAATCACCTTAAGATTGGTCGCTTTCTCAATTACTTCCCTGGGTGCCCTAGTTCCGCTTCTGACAATAAGAGCATCGTAACCCGGGATAACTTTAGCCAGGTCCTCGGGAGAAAGTTTCCCTTTACAATCTACTTCAAAACCTTCTTTCTCCAAAACGTCCAGTCCCTCTTTTGCCAGGGGGTCGGTTACCAGAATTTTCATTCTTTCCTCAGTATCCTCACAAAACTATATCTAAACCTGTTAAATTAAGTTATTGCTTTTCGCAATAATGAAATTTTACC
>PFWI01000113.1 GCA_002791075.1 bacterium (Candidatus Ratteibacteria) CG_4_9_14_3_um_filter_41_21
TTTTCTTTTGCCACTTCTTCTATTTTAACTAATATTTCATCGCGCCACCTCTTACCTACGTTGTCAAAAATATTCAATAAATCCTTTAATGTGTTCTCCCCACCTAAGAAATTCCAATAATCTTCTCCAACCAAAAAATCAACCCCCATTTGCATCAAATTTTGTTCGGTGAATCTTTCATATGGCTTTGGAAAATATGGATTATAAGGGAATGCTAATATTGCTCGAACAGGTTTCCTTCGCCTTGCAACCCATTCCAAAAGCTTTGTTTTTGTCTTTGTAAAAACATCTATATTTGGTTTAACGGTCTTTATCTCAAAGAAATGCTCCATTCCATCTCTTAACATATAGAAGTCAGCAATTTTTCCTTCTTTTTGTTGCTTTCCGTCTTTTGAAGAAGCATCAAGCACAAGTTTTGTCTCTTTTTGATAATCTGGTTGCCTTTCTTTATTGCGTAATTCCAGAATTATATTATCAATTACTGATTTTTGTTCTTTTGATAGTGCTCCGCCTAAATCATATTTTCGAAAACACTCTTCACATCTATTTTCCGCTATTATTTGAGATACCTCTTCATAAACAGACATACCTAAACTTGTAGAAATAGAATGCATAAAGGAATAAGATGCTACTTTTCGGCTATCTTGGATTAACCTCACTAAAAAAGGCATAGATGACGTTTCCCGGGCATATCTTCTTAATTTCTTCTCAATCATTGAAGTTAGAAGTTGCTCAATCTTTTCCGCCTCTTTTTTCTCTATACTCATATTTATCTCTTCTGAAAATAAAATATTGATTCAAAATATTTGTTAGAATCCCTCTCAGTTCTCATAAGCACCGGCCTGTTAAATACATCTATCAATTTGAATCCGCTTGCTTCTCCAATTTTAGAATAAAGTTTAAACTTGTCATTTGCCACAATGAATATTTTTGCCTCATTTATTAAGTACCCTGAGATATTTTTGAAGACATCAGTAATTCCTTGCTGATATTCCTCCTTTGCATACTCATTTTGCCCTTTTTTAGCTGGGCCTATTTCCAATTCATCCTGTCTCGGGAAACCAAATAATTCATAAGCATACCTATGTTGTTCATGGTAATCTATCACTCCTACATAAGGAGGAGAAGTGAAAATTCCATCAATTCTTAAGTTATCAGGGAGTTTTATAGTTCTTGCATCTCCTTGATAAATTTTAATAAATGCATCTGTTCTGATTTTATCAAATTGTTTTATCTTTGTGATTGTATTCCAACTATAGCAGTTAATAAATTTTAGAGCTTCATCAACAGGCGTGCAATACCTCTTATGTTTTATGCACCAATAAGTCTTCCTTACCGGGTTTTTAGGACGAGCGAGGTCATAATGCGGAGTAAGTCTTGCTGAACGAGTTGCTCTGCTAAGGATAATTTTTAGAAGCGCTTGATTTTTATATTCCTTAATGATACTTCTATAAAACAGAATTTCCTGTAATGCTCTATCCGAAAACCAATTTTTTAAATATTCACTGTTAATTTCAAATCTTCTTGTACGTTCACTACTAAAGGCCTTTAATCGGAATAAAGCATCTTTTACCTCTCTTTCCATCAGGGGAATATTGTATTTTTGAGTCTTTACTTTCTGAATGAGGACGTTGAAGGGTGATAATTCAACGCCAATACTGTTTATTCCCAATACATTTGCTTCAATTAATGCAGTTCCTGAACCAGAAAACGGGTCAAGAATAGTATCTCCTTTCTTAAAAAATTTCTTTAAAAAAACTTCCACTAATTGCGGGATGAATTTTCCCAGATATGGGTGCAACCTATGAACATGCTTGGTCCTCTCATATTCTCTGATATGAATGAAGGTTAAATCATCACCCAAAATTCTAACATTTTTTTGAGTATCAGTTCTTCTTTCAATTAATTCTGTATCTATGTTGAACCTTTTTGCCGCTGCTATATTTGCCTGTAACATTTTTAATTATAAAATTCCTCTGGCTTTTTCGACTAAATTCTCTGGCACCAAAACTTTAATTTCACCCAGACCATCCATGCTAATTCCGTATATTCTGCCGATGGCTTCCTTCTTCAAAAATACCGGTATCCCTTCCGATTCCAATTTCCCTTTAATTATCTCTGCCTCCATCGGATTTTTGGGAATCACAAGAATAATCCATTCTCCTGTTTTAGAAGATTTATTACAAGCCATTAATAAGATAAATTATGAAACCACGAGAGGCAATTTGGCTAAAGCTTTCATTCCTAGCCTTCAGAATATGCTTCTTATGGTTCAAGGATCACTCGCTGACGACACTACGCCTTCTAATCGTAGTTCTATGTTTCTCTTTGGGTGAGGAAACCTATCATTCCAACCTGGAACAAGCCCTATCTCACCCCAATCCTCTAAATATACTCTTTTGCCCCCGTCTAAAAACCGATAATAATGATTACCTTCATCGTCAGCCTCGTGATAAACCACTACACAATCATTATTTTTCAACCTTTTCATATTTTTACCTCATTAAATAAAACATTGTTATTACCAACCTTATACTGAAAGAACTTAATTCCTCTATCACTAAAATCGCTTAATTTTGCCTTTTTGATTGTTTCTTTACTAAATTCGTAGGCAATTAGTATTGGTTGAACTGCCTCTATTTCACTATTTGCTAACCTCCCAGCAACCCATTTTGAATAATTTATTACCTGCGAAACATCTTTTGGCTTTGCTTCGTCTCTTTTTAATTCAACAACGCTAAACTGGTATCTTAGAGGGAATCCTGTGTATTTCATATTCTTATGATAACAAAGGATATCAATATTCTTTCTTGTAACATGATAGGGAACATTGTTGGCAAACCATTCCATGTCTTCTCTGGGACCAAAAATACCCCTTAAATCCTTTCGGTTGGGGTTATCAATATTTGCAATTAACCACGCCCTCAATATATCTTCTAAATAGACTTTGCCGTCTCTATCCAACGGTAAGGTAATTTTGGTCATGTTCTTTGAAGGGTAGGGCTTAATCCAATGAGGTTTATTTATAGCATTTCCATTTATCTTTACAAGTAATTCAATAAGCGTTTCTGCAGCTTCAGGATTAATAGTATTGATACCTCTTGCTCCTTGGATTTTTCTGTAAAACCACCCCCAAAATTTTGATTCATATACTTTTGTCGAAAATAGATAATCTTCTGGGACAGGCCGAGGAAAATAATTCAAGCAATCAATTTTTACCCTTATGGGCCAGGTTTCATTAACACAGCTAATTGATGTTGGGTCAAAAAATGGTTCACTTATAATTTTATATATCCCGTGAAAACCTACCTGACGTTCGTAAAGAAAAACAATGTCGCCAATTCGTGTACCTAAAATGTCTCCTATCATTCCAAAGTAGTGCCCTTCACGAAACTCTGAAACCCGCGTTACTATTGCGTTTCCGAAGACCTATCTTTTTGATTTGCCCTCCTGTCCCGGAACCCTTATC
>PFWI01000223.1 GCA_002791075.1 bacterium (Candidatus Ratteibacteria) CG_4_9_14_3_um_filter_41_21
TCTATTTTTAATCTTTATGGTAATATGTTAAGGGTTCAAAAGTCAAATTAAGGACAGAAAAAATGAAAGTTAAGAGAATTTTCGGGGAGAAAGTTTATCGTTATGCGTCTCTTCCCTCTACGATGGAAAAAGCCGGTGAACTGGCAGAAAGAGGAGAACCGGAGGGGACGGTGGTAATTGCCGAAAGCCAAAGCAAGGGTCGGGGAAGATGGGGAAGAAGATGGTTTTCGCCGGAAGGAGGACTCTATTTTTCCCTGATTTTAAGACCAGGGGAAAAGAAATTGGTTAAATCCATCCCCATTTTAGCCGGACTTTCCTTGAAAAGAGCAATCAAAAAGGTTACCGGTCTTGCCAGCTGGATGAAATTGCCTAACGATATTCTGATCAATAAAAAAAAGGTCGCCGGTATTTTGTTGGAGAAGAAAAATTCGTTTTTAATCCTGGGAATAGGAATAAATACCAATATCAAAGAGGAGGAATTAACAGAATTTTCTGCCACCTCTTTAAGCCGGCTAACCGGCAAAAGAATAGATAATAAAAAACTTCTGGAAACATTTCTGCAGGATTTTGAAGAAAGTTATTTTGTTGACAATTTCCGGGGAAAGGACTAAAATAGATTTAAATGTTTCTTTCTCAAATTCTCATTCTGATTGTCCTGCTCTGTTTTTCCGCTCTTTTTTCTGCTTCTGAGACTGCCCTTAGTTCTTTAGGCAAATTCAGGGTTAAAGAGGCAATTGGAAAATATGGGAAGAGAGCCCATCTCCTCAATAGGTGGTTGGAAGAGCCAAATCGGCTTTTAACGACAATCTTAGTAGGCAATAATCTGGTTAATATCTGGGCTTCGGTTTTGGCGGCCACGATTGTTTTTCAAAAGTTTCAGCAGAAGGGAGTTGCCATTACTACCGGCCTGATGACCTTTCTCATTTTAGTCTTCGGGGAGATCACCCCAAAAACCTTTGCCAAGCAGAACGCCGAAAGAATTTCCCTTCTCTTGATTAAACCCCTGATTTTCCTCTCCTATTTGCTTTTCCCTTTGGTAAAGTTTCTTGGCGGAGTGAGCATTGTAATAATCAGACTCTTTGGCGGACGGGTTGCCAAGCAGACCTCCCGGATTAGCGAGAAGGAACTTAAGGATGTAATTAGCGTAGGAGAGAGGGAAGGAGTGATTGAAGAAGAAGAAAAGGAGATGATTCACTCCATCTTTGAATTTGGAGATACTCTGGTCAAAGAAGTAATGACTCCCAGAACAGGAATTATTGCGCTTGAAGATGCGAGCACGTTAAAAGAGGTTTTGGATTTAATGGTAAGAGAGGGGCACTCCCGCATCCCGGCCTATCGGGAAAATGTTGACCAGATTGTCGGGATAGTCTATTCCAAGGATTTGCTAAAGCAGTGGCAGGAAGGAAAATTAGAGAAACCGGCGAAGGAACTGATGCGCCCGCCCTACTTTATCCCGGAAACGAAAAGAGTAAATGAACTTTTAAGAGAATTTCAGCGTCACAAGATTTCGGTTGCCATCGTCATTGATGAATACGGCGGGACGGCCGGATTGGTGACGATGGAGGACCTTTTGGAGGAGATTGTCGGCGAAATTTCCGACCACTGGGAGAAGAAAGCCCCGGACTTCCAGAAACTGCCTGACGGAACCATTTTAGTCAATGGGAAGATGGAAATAGAAAGAGTGAACGAAGAATTGGAGATGGGCCTTCCGGAGGAAAATGACGTAGAGACCCTGGCGGGATTTATCCTTTCCTATGTGGGAAGATTTCCCAAAGTCGGGGAAACCTTCCGGTTTAAAAATTTATCCTTCACCATCCAGACCGCGGACGAGCATTCTATTTCCCTGGTGCAGATTAAGAGATTAGACCTAAAAACAGATAAAAAAATTAGATAAGTTGTCATTGCGATACGTCAGTGAAGCAATCCGACGAAGTCGTTGCGAGGGATTTATCCCGAAGCAATCTCATAGAAGTGAGAGATTGTTACGTCGTTTCACTCCTCGCAATGACACTTCGTGTCAAATGGAAGAAAACGACTTAATTGTTGAGCGGAAGAAAAAGTTAGTCGAATTAAAGGAATTTGGCATAGAGCCTTACGGGAGAAAATTTATCCGCACGCATAAAATTGCTGAAATCAAGGAGGATATTTCCGGAAAGGTCAAGGTAGCGGGGAGAATTGTTGCTCTGCGCGGCCATGGGAAAGCGAGTTTTGCTGACTTAAAAGATGCCAGCGGCAAAATTCAACTTTATTTTAAAAATGACGTTTTGGGTGATGAAAAGTATAAAATCTTTAAAAAGACAGATATCGGTGATTTCTTAGGGGTGGAGGGTCCGACTTTCCGTACCAAAATGGGTGAATTAAGTATCCGGGTAGAAGATTTCAAAGTTTTAGCTAAATCTTTGCGACCCCTGCCGGAGAAATGGCACGGGTTAAAGGACGTAGAACTGCGTTATCGCAAGCGGTATCTGGATTTAATCGCCAATGAAAAAGTCTCTAAAATCTTTCAACAGCGAAGCCAGCTCATCAGGAAAATGCGGAAATTCCTGGAGGAAAGAGATTTTTTAGAGGTGGAAACGCCGATGATGCAGGAGCTTCCCGGAGGAGCAAAAGCCAGGCCATTTCTTACTCATCATCAGGCGTTAGATGCCGACCTCTATCTTCGGATTGCTCCGGAACTATATCTGAAGCGGCTATTAGTGGGAGGCTTTGAGAAAGTTTATGAGATTAATAAGAGTTTTCGCAATGAAGGTATTGATACGCTGCATAATCCGGAATTTACCATGCTGGAAACCTACACCGCTTATTCCGATTATGAAGAAATGATGGAGATGACCGAAAACTTAATCACCTTTTTGTCCAGAGAAATCTTAAAAAAAGAAGAGATAGAGTACCAGGGCCAAAAAATCAATCTGAAATCTCCCTGGACAAGAATGAGCCTGGAGGAATCCTTAAAGAAATATTGTTCATTGGAAGATTTTTCTAATCTGGAGAAGATGAGGAAAATCGCCCAAGGATTGGATTTAGAACTTACCGGGAAGGAGTCTGGTTTTGAGATTGGAGATAATATTTTCGAGAAAAAGGTTCAGCCGGGTTTAACTTCTCCGACTTTTATCCTTGATTACCCAATAAATACTTCTCCTTTAGCCAAAAATAAACCGGCTCATCCTGAAATTGCGGAGAGGTTCGAGTTGTTCATCGCAGGACTGGAAATTGCCAACGCCTATTCCGAATTAAACGACCCGGGAGAGCAAAGAAGAAGATTTGAAAATGAAGTAAAAGAAAAAAGAGAAGGAATAGAGAGGGGTGTTGACGAGGATTATTTAGAGGCCCTGGAATACGGGATGCCCCCGGCCGGTGGTTTGGGTATCGGTATTGACCGGTTGGTGATGCTTTTCACCAATTCTTCCTCGATCCGGGAAGTTATTCTTTTTCCCCAGTTAAGGCCTGAGCAGTAGGCCGGTAAAAACTAT
>PFWI01000261.1 GCA_002791075.1 bacterium (Candidatus Ratteibacteria) CG_4_9_14_3_um_filter_41_21
TTTTCTCCTCACTTAGTTTTTGGTATTGTCAAAAATCTTTCAGCAAATGTGGGAAAGGTCTCCCGACCTTGATATGTATCAGCATCAGGAGATGTCTCCCACATCATTTGTCTTTCATATTCTTTCCTATTAGCCTTAAAATATCCTGATGCACTATTCCATTGGAAGCGATATACTCTTTGGTGTCACTCGTCCACCTTTTTCCTTCAAAATCCGTAGCTTTCCCTCCTGCTTCCTCTACCAAAAGAAGACTGGCCGCAAAATCCCAGACCTTTTTAGCCGCCTCAATCGCTATCTTTTTTTCTTCTCATTTTAGTCTAAGATTTTCGTAATTTTGTCCCAGAGACTCCTTATTTCGGAGGATACCGGACAATTCTTGTATTCAACGATTGGTTTTCCTTCCACCAAAGATTCGGGAACTATTCGATCAAAAGGAATCTCGCCAATGACCGGGATTCCTGATGCCGAGCAATCCTTTTTAATTATCTTACTATTTTTAAGGTTTATATCGCACTTATTGATGCAAACTACTGTTTTGATGCCAAAATGCTTGGCTACATTAATTGCTCTTTGAGCATCATGCATTCCCGAAAGAGTTGGCTCAATAACAACTAAAGCCAAATCCACTCCGGAAAGGGAGGCAATTACCGGACAACCAATTCCTGGAGGACCGTCAATAATTATATAGTTAAGTTTTTTCTCTAAAGCAATATCCTGGGCTTTTTCCCTAACCAGACTAACCAGTCTTCCGGAATTCTCCTGAGCGATACCCAATTGAGCATGAACCATCGGTCCATACTTTGTTTCCGAAATAAACCAATGACCAACCTCTTCTTCTACTTTCAGGGTTATTGCATCCTCTGGGCATACCAATGTGCAGGCGCCACAACCTTCACAGGCAAGAGAATCTATGATTGTTTTATTTTCTTCCTCTTTGATCGCCTCAAATCGGCAGGTTTCCCGACACTTCCCACAGTTAATGCATTTTTCTTGAGCAATTACTGCAGTTTTACCCCCTTCAAAATTATATTCTTCTTTGATTTCCGGATGAAGGAGAAGATGTAAATCTGCCGCATCGACGTCGCAGTCAGCCATAACTTTATTTTCGCTAAGGGCGGCGAAATTTGCGGTAATCACCGTTTTGCCCGTTCCCCCTTTACCGCTAATGACCAAAATTTGTTTCATTTTGTTTTTTTGATTCTCTCAAATAATTCCTGGAATTTCTCTTTGTATTCAGGAAATTTTTCCACTATCGGTATCCCCTCCGAATAGGCATAAGCAATCTCCTTGCTGAAAGGAATCGTCATCAAAATTGGGATTTTTTCCTCTTTACAATATGCCTCTACTTTTTTATCGCCGATATCTTCCCGGTTTATAATTACACCCAGGGGAACTTTAATTTTGCGGCACATTTCCACGGCAAGTTTTAAGTCATTCAAACCAAAAGGGGTGGGTTCAGTAACCAGAAGACAAAAATCTGTATCCTTTACCGCCTCCACCACCGGGCAGGAGGTTCCCGGAGAACAATCAATAATGACATTATGCTCTTTTTTTATCTTTTTCTTTACCGCCTTCACTAAAGGAACCGGAGATGATTCCGATTCCCTTAATTTACCTTGGGCAAAGAGAATGTTTCTTGCTGTTCCTTCCTCTACTATTCCTTTTTCCACTTCCTTTTCGAAGATGGCTTCCTGCGGGCAGGCAATTTTACAGGCGCCACAGGAATGGCAAAGTTCATAAAATATGAGAACCTTATTTTTTATTACCGCGATGGCATTATACTGGCAAACTTCACTGCATCTACCGCAGTAGTTGCATTTAGCCGTGTCAACGAATGGTTTCGGAAGATAGATTTTCTCGGACTTGCTGAATTCCGGCTTTAAAAAAATATGGTCATCCGGTTCCTCAACATCGCAGTCTAAAAGTTGAACCTTTCCATTCAAGGATAAAGCAAGATTTACCGCAATAGTGGTTTTACCCGTTCCTCCCTTACCGCTAGCGATGGAAATTATCATTTTTCTTTTTTTCTGCTAATGAAACTCTTACTTTTAGAGAATTTAACCTATTTTTGGCATAGCAAAAACCGAGAGAATCAAAGTAATACCTACCCCGAAGAGAAAACCCGCCAGAATATCTCCCAGAAGGATAAATTCCAGAGAAATCGGGCAGCTTACTAATCTTTCCAAGGTGCGCATTCTCGTTTCCCAGGGGGTAATTATTGGACCAACCGAAGAAGAGGTAAAGAAAAGTGCGAGAACAATCACCACCGGCAATAGAGAACTAAAGGGCATATTTTTACCCAGAAAGAAAGCTAAAAAAATGAAACCGGGAAAGATAAAGCCATAGATAAGCACCGGCGGCTTCAGGTAATAAATAGACATATCTTTTTTGGTTATTGCCCAGGTACTTTTAAACTGTCTTAGAAAAAGATTTTTCTTTTCCATAACTCCAGCCTTTGTGTTCTTCGGTAATTTTGACAAAGACTTCCTCTAAATCTGGACCCAGGGTATTCAGGGAAAAAATCTTTAAGTTTCTTTTTTGGGAAAAATTAAGGAGTTGCCTTATTAACTCATCGGGATTATTGGTATAAATTTTAAATTTATCGCCTATTTTCTGGACCTTATTTACATATTCTATCTCCTTCAAATCATCTTCACTTTTAATCGGCGGATTAAATGCGACCTCAATTGTCTGTACCGATTGAAATTCCTTCTTCAGATTTTCCGGGCTGTCAATGGTGGCGATTAGGCCATGGTCAATAACCGCAATACGGTTACAGAGTTCATCCGCCTCCTGAATATTATGGGTAGTTAAAAATATTGTGACCCCTTCCCGATTGAATTTAGCAATCATCTCTTTGATAAGGCGGCTACTGACAACATCCAGGCCTGCGGTTGGCTCATCGAGAAAAAGAATTTGGGGACTATGTATCAAAGCCATACACAAAAGTAATTTCTGTTTCATCCCCTTAGAAAAAACCTTGGTCTTCTCATCCTTCCTTTCATAAAGATTAAATATCCTGAGAAGTTCAGCGCTCTTTTTAATTCGGTTTTCCTTTGGAACGTCATATAACTGACCGATAAGCATGAGATTGTTCCAGGCGCTCAAATCAATATAGATATTGGCTAACTCCGGAACAACACCTATCCTGCTTTTCGCATAAAAGGCTTCTTTTCTGATATCATAGCCTAATATAAAAGCTTTGCCACTGGTTGCAGTTATTACCCCGGTTAAAATTCTCTGGGTAGTTGTTTTGCCCGCACCATTGGGACCTAAAAAACCGAAGACTTCTCCTTTCTTAACCTGAAAGTCAATGTTATTGACGGCAGTTACTTCAGGATATTTTTTAGTCAATCCTTCTGCCTCAATGACTGAATCCATACTTAATTAAATTTATTCTATAGGAATTTCCTTTTAAAACATTTACCACGAAAGCACGAAGTTAAAGAAGACACGAAGAAATAATAGCAACCACGAATTTATCGAATTTCACGAATTAAAAGAACAATATTTTAAAGTTCTTAATTAGAATAATTCGCGTAATTCGTGGTTAGAGTATCTATGTTTATTTCGTGCTTTCAAGTTTTCTGTCTTCGTGGTAATCTTTGTAATTTAGAATTATTTTGCCCGCGCCACCAGAAATATATTTCTCTGGATATAAATTTTTTATCTTTGATTTAAACTGGGTGCAATGAGTGGGACAAACCAAATCTAAATCTTTGATTAAATCAAATTCACTAAAACCGTGCAACCCCCCAATCAAAGTTTTAACCTTACCGAATTGACTTGCTGCCTTCAAGATATTGCCAACTCCGGAATGAGAGCATCCCGCTATTACCACCAATTTTTCCCATTCTTTGATTACTAAAGATTGTTCAACGCCTTTAAGTTCACCGGTGGAGAAGAAATTCTGATGAAGTTGCATTGGTTCTTTAATCGGAACTATTTCCTCTCCATTTTCAGACTTGCCCATTGAAGAAGGGATGTAGACTTTAATCTTTTTGTTTGCTGCTCTGAGAAAATCAGGCAATCCTCCGGTATGGTCCCAATGATTGTGAGAGATAAAAACTTCGGAAATCATCAAGGAGTCAATCCTCAGTTTTCTCATATTGAAAAAAAGGATGCGACCATTGGCTCCGGTGTCAAAGAGAATCGTTGGACTACCTTCTTTTTCTATCAGGCAGGAGAATCCCCAATCGGCCTTCAGTCCTTCCTGGTAAATCTCATTATCATAGAGAATGGTTATGGTCACCATCTAAGAAATTTATTATTTTTTCTTCAATTTCTTTGATTATTTTAGCGGTTTCCATGTCCTGGTTGAAATGAATAAACGGTTTTCCCGAATCGCCTGCCTTTACCATTTCCGGTTCAATCGGGATTCTCCCCAAAAATGGCACTTTTAAATCGGCCGCGGATTTCTCACCGCCCCCGGTTTTAAAAAGGTCAATTTTTTTCTTACAATAGGGGCAGATAAGACCGGACATATTTTCAATTAGTCCAATTACCGGCATCTTCAACTCTTTAGCAAAATAAACCGCTTTTGTTGAATCCAGAATTGCCACATCCTGGGGCGTAGTTACAATGATTGCTCCACTTATCCCGGGGATAAGTTGACCGACACTTAATGGTTCGTCCCCGGTTCCCGGTGGAGAATCAATAATCAAGTAATCAAGTTTACCCCAGTTAACGTCGGCTAAGAATTGTCTGATCGCAATACCCTTAAGCGGACCACGCCAGATAATTGGTTTCTCCGGACTTTCAATAATCAAAGCAATAGTAACTGCTTTCAAATTAGGCAGAACTTCAAAGGGCTCGATTCTTCCTGAATCGGTGGCAGAGAGTTTTTTATTTTCAATGCCTAACATCTTGGCAATATTGGGACCATGAAGGTCTATATCCAGAATACCAACCTGATAACCCTTTAAGGCCAAACTATAAGCCAAATTGACTGCTACCGTTGTTTTACCCACCCCGCCTTTTCCGCTGATGATTAAGATTTTATGGTGGATATTCGCCATATTATCCTTTAGTCGTTTTTCCTGCTCTGAATCCCTTTCCGGCTTTTGCATCAAAAAATATCCTTTATCCCCTGACCATCTTTGTTCCGCACTTCGGGCAGGACACCTGATAGCAGGGATTACCTGCAGAGTGGGATACTTTTGCTCTGCATTTAGGGCAAACGCAATAACCGGCGGGGCCAGCGCCAGGGCGATTTCCGCCCATTCTTCCTCGGCCACTACCAAATCCTCCTCCTCTGCCTGTTCCTGGACCTTGACCAGATGGTCCCGTTCCATCTCCTCTCGGCATTTTTTCCCTCCCTTTTATTTTTTACTTAATTCCTCCATCCTCTTGCTGATTGCTTCCAACTGCTCTTTTAAAACCTGAATCTGTTCCTTCAACATCTCCATCTCCTGCTCTTTGGATATTATCCCTCTTCCCATACCGCCGCCCATACCCATTCCTCGACCCATCCCCATACCACGACCATCTCCCATTCCCGGTGTTGGCCCTGCTCCTGGCGATATGCCAAAATGGGAAGATACATTAGGACTGGAAGTACTCTGCAACTCTCCTTGCTTATACTTTTCAATCGCCTCCTTTACCGGACCGCTCACCCCTACGATTACTTCAACTCCGGCCGCCTGCATGGTTTGAAAGGCATTCGGTCCACAATTGCCGGTAAGCAAAATCTTTACTCCTTTATTAGCGACCAGTTGGGCTGACTGAATACCCGCGCCAGACATCGCCGAAAGATTGGGATTCTCAACTGCTTCAAACTGCAAGGTTTCCGGCTCCACGATGAGGAAATAGGGACATCTACCAAACCTGGGGTCTACCTGACTGTTCAAATCAGGACCGCTCGCTGTAATCGCAATCTTCATTTTATTCCCCTCCTTCTTTTTTTATTCCGTATCCTTCGCCTGAGCCTGGTTTACAGGGATTTTTCCCTCCAACAAGGTTTCCTTCGGCAAATTTCTCAAGCACCTCATTTACCTTCCCAGATATTCCAACAACTACTTGAATTCCTTTATCCGCAAATAGTTGTTGAGCGCGAGAACCGGCTCCTCCGGTAATAATGTAGCCTATTCCCTGTTTTGCCAAAAATTCCGGCAAGAATCCAGGACTATGGCCGGGATTAGAAATTATATCCTTCTTCAAAATTTTGTTCTCTGCTATCTCGGCAATGGTAAATGAGGGACATCTTCCAAAATGGGGCGAGACGAAATCCCCATCGGTAGAAACCGCTACTTTCATTATATCTCCTTTAAGCGTAGTGGCAAAGTTTACTTTGCCTGAATATAAGCAGAGCAAGCTCTGCCACTACGTTCCTCTGCGCCTTTGCAGTTGTCATTTACTTCTTTTTGGCTGCAGATTCTAACTCGGCGATGCGTGAGTTGATGTTCTTTAACTCCTCCTGGATGGCTTTTGCCTCGTCTTTGAGCATACTTGCTTCTTCTTTGGGAGTTATCTCTGGAGCATAGGCATATCCTGCTCCTGCATAAGGTACTCCAGCGTATGGCACTCCGTATCCTGCTCCAGCGTAAGGATAACCTCCGTACATTGGATAACCCCAGCCGCGACCACGACCAAAGCCACGACCAAATCCTCTGCCAAAGCCACGACCCCGGCCCAATCCGAATCTACCACCTACGGGGTTCATATAACCGGGCACGGGGTATCCGGCGCAAAAACCTGCCGCTCTTCCGGTCATTGGACCAAGTCCTACTGGTCCAGTTCCATCTCCACCTGGCATCTTTATCACCCCCTCGTAGGTTATAATGTTTAAAAGTAGTTTATTATTCACAGTATTAGGGGGTTCTCCAAGGGGGGAGTTAACAACTGTGAATAAT
>PFWI01000044.1 GCA_002791075.1 bacterium (Candidatus Ratteibacteria) CG_4_9_14_3_um_filter_41_21
CGTGTGCATTCGTGGCTAATTAATTGTTTTTTAATATAGGAGGGAAAATGCGAATTGGAATTTTGACCGGAGGAGGAGATTGTGCGGGCCTGAATCAGGCAATTCGGGCTGCGGTAATGAGAAGCCTTGACTTTGGGAATGAATGCCTGGGGGTTTTAGAGGGATGGAGAGGCCTTATTGAAGGGAAAACTACAAGTTTAGGGCTAAAAGAGGTGGAAGGAATTATTGAAAAATCGGGGACAATTCTGGGAACCTCCCGCACTAATCCCTATCAAGAGGAAGAAGGCGCGAAGAAAGTTAAGGAAAATATCAAAAAACTTGGTCTGGAAGCGTTGGTGGCAATGGGAGGAGAAGATACCCTGGGGGTGGCCAGAAAACTTTTTGAGGAGGGAGTAAAGGTTGTCGGGGTCCCCAAGACGATGGATAATGACCTCTCCGCTACCGACTATACCTTTGGCTTTGATTCCTCGGTCACCCGAGCCCTCGAAGCAGCCAGCGTTTTGATTGATACCGGAAGATCTCACCGCCGGGTAATGATTCTTGAGGTAATGGGCCGGCATGCGGGCTGGGTGGCTCTTTTCACCGGGATTGCCTCAGGAGCCGACTGGATCCTTCTTCCGGAAAGAAAGCCGGAAATTGAGGAAATGATAAAACATATCAGGGCAGTTCATTCCCGGAAGAATTATGCTTTAATTGTTACTTCCGAAGGAATAACTCTTCCCGAACAAAAAGTTGGCGCAGAGGACCAGGATAAATTTGGGCATATGATTCTGAAAAAGAGAAAGATGGGAGAGACCTTAGCCAAACTTGTTGAAGAGAAAACCGGGCTGGAGGCAAGAGTCTTGGTTATCGGGCATATGCAAAGAGGCGGGGGGCCTTCGCTTTTTGACCGAATCCTGGCTACCCGCTGCGGGGTAAAAGCGGCCGAATTGGTTAAAGAGGGAAAATTTGGCCAGATGGTTGCTTTACGCGGCAATGAGATTGTAGAGGTCAGTTTAAAAGAAGCAACGGCAAAACTAAAATTGGTTGATGATGCCTGGTGGAACTTCGCGAAGGTTTTCTTTAAATAGGCTCGGAAAGTTTCTTCGGCGGCACGTTTGATTTTCCCAGCGAGAAAATCTGCACTCTCGCTCCTCCTCGCTCGTCCTTCGGACACCGTGCCCGCTCGTCGGTAGCAAGGCCGCTACAGAAACTTTCCTCACCTTTGGTCTAAAACACTAATGTGAAAGGAAGTTTGAAAAAGAGAAAAAATGGTTAAGATAGGGGTGATTGGGGCTGGTTTTATGGGCGCAATGCATAGCCAATGCTATGCGCTTTTGCCGGAGGCAAAATTAGTCGGGATTGCCGATGTTAGAAAAGAAAAGGCGGAGGAATTAGCGAAAAAGTTTAATGCCAGTGCCTGCCAGGACGCCGAAGAACTCTTAAAAAACCCTGAAATAGATGCGGTTGATATCTGCCTGCCAACCCACATCCATCGGGACTGGGTGGTTAAAGCATCTAATGCCGGGAAAAACATTCTCTGCGAAAAGCCAATTGCTCTTTCCTTGCAAGATGCCGACGAGATGGTTGAGGCTGCCCGCAAAAATAATGTTGTCTTTATGGTTGCCCAGGTGATTAGGTTCTGGCCGGAGTATATCCGGCTAAAAGAAATCAAGGATTCCGGAGAATTAGGAAAACTTCTTTCCCTTGCTCTTTCCCGACTTTCGCCTCTTCCGACCTGGGGCTGGGAAAACTGGCTGCAAAACCCGGAGAAAAGCGGCAACGCCCTTTTTGACCTCCATATCCATGATACCGACTACATCCTTTATCTTCTGGGAAAACCAAAGGCCCTTTTCTCTTCCGGAACAAGGGTTAAGGGGGGCTATGCACATATCTTCACTCTTTTTGAGTATCCCGATTGTTCTGTTTCCGCGGAAGGCGGATGGGACTTTGTTGACACTTTTCCTTTCCGGATGTCTTTTGTGGCTTGCTTTGAGAAAGGAGCGGTGGAATATGATACAGGGCATAACAAGCCTTTTGCTGTTTATACTGCGGGAAAAGCCGAGTATCCAAAGTTAGGCGAGGAGATTCCCAGGGCAACCGATACCTCCGGCAATATCTCTGAATTGGGCGGCTATTATAGCGAGATTGAATATTTTGTGGAATGCGTGGGGACAAAGAAAAAACCGTCTATCGTTACGCCTGAGAATGCGCGTGATTCCCTTGCGCTGGTCCTCAAAGAGAAAGAGTCTGCGGAGAAAGGGGAGAAAATCAGTTTAAAGTAAAAAGTTAAAAGTAGAGAGTAAATGCAAGACTACCGCAAATTGCAAATATGGCAGAGAGCAATGAAATATACTACAGAATTATATAAGTTTTCTACGAAAATGCCTATAGATGAAAAGTATGGATTGACTTCTCAACTTCGCCGGGCAGCCTATTCAATTCCTTTAAATATTGCTGAAGGGGCAGGATGTAATTCAAATGCATAGGAATTTCCTTTTTCTAACCACGAATTAACGCGAATTACTCTAATTCGTAAAATTCGATAAATTCGTGGTTTTATAACTTGAATAATGAGTTTAAAAAATTTTTAGAGTATAGCCATCGTTCCGCACATGAGGTATTGACTATTTTAGAATTAATTATGAGGTTGAATATTTTTAATTCTGATGGAGCTAAAGAATTGACAAAAGAAGGAGAAGAGATTCGAGCAATGCTCTATGGATTTATGAAAAAACTTTAAACTCTCAACTTTTAACTTTAAACTGTAACTATATTATGCGAGTTTTAGCGGTAGGGGCGCACCCGGACGATTTGGAAATTCTTTGTGCCGGGACGTTAGCCAAATTTAAGAAGAACGGAGCAAAAATCTTTATGGCGCATCTCTGCGACGGCAATAAGGGCCATTTTGAAATTCCCGCGGCTCCTCTTGCCAAAATGAGGGATAAAGAGGCAAAAAATTCAGCAAAAATCTTGCAGGCGGACTGCCTGGGACCGGTAGCGCCTGATTTGGAACTCTACCGGGACAAGCCTACCTTAAAAAAGGTGATTGACCTTATCAGGAAGAGCAAGCCCGATCTGATTATTACCCACTCTCCGGATGACTATATGTGTGACCACACGGTTACTTCTCAATTGACTCTTGATGCCTCCTTTATGGCCAGTCTGCCCAATTATAAAACCAAAAGAGCCAATGATGTTCCGGTTTGCCCGGTCTACTTTATGGATACGGTCAATGGCATAAATTTCCAACCGACCGAATATGTGGACATTACAGAATTCATCAAATTCAAGGAAAAAATGCTTCTCTGCCATCTCTCCCAGGCAAAATGGTTAAAGGAGCATGATAACCTTGACTATGTTGAATTAATGCGCAAGCAATCCTCCTTCCGCGGTCTGCAGTGCGGCGTTCAGTTTGCCGAAGGTTTCAAACTCCATTATGTCTCGGGAAGAATAAAACCAAAAAGGCTTCTACCTTGAATGCATAGG
>PFWI01000143.1 GCA_002791075.1 bacterium (Candidatus Ratteibacteria) CG_4_9_14_3_um_filter_41_21
ACGAGGGCTAAGTTCTTGTATGGAATTTCAAAGTTTCCCCTCACCTACGTTTCCTCTCCCCAAGGGGAGAGGATGGAGGTGAGGGGGCTAATTTATTGCCAGAGGGGATTCTGCCGACTCTTCTGCCCTCTTGGCGCCATATTTTCTCTCTTTAATGGCTTTAGTCTTTTGAAACCGAAGGCAAAGGGATGTCCGATAAAGATTTGCAAAAACCCTGATTCTTTCGATTGTATCCGCTGTTTAGACTGTGTTAAAAAGTGACCAAGAAAGAAAGAGTTTATTCAGCAATTCAGCATCAAGAGACAGAATTTCTTCCTTACTATCTTGACTTTACTCCGCCGGTAACAAAACTGCTTCAAAAACATTATCAGAATGAGGATGTGAATGAAGCAATTGGTAATCATCTTCTATCAATCTCGGCTAAGGGATTAAGACCTTTATATGCTGACCCAAAAATCTATGGGGAGTATTCCCATGATGAATTTGGCGTGCTCTGGCATAATGATGAGGATAATCGGGGCCATGTAGTAGAGTATCCTCTCAAAGACCTTAATTTAAAAGGTTATACCTTTCCTAATCCACGAGAGCCATCCCGTTTTGCTCATCTTCCCTCTCTTTTGAAAGAGAAAAGGGGGGTCTTTGTCCTCGCCTGGGTTGGCGACTTTTGGGAAAGGGCAACATTTATCTGCCCTCTGGAAGAATTGTTAACCGCCCTTTATCTTAGACCATTATTTGTGGAAGAATTACTGGATAAAATTGCTTCTTATAATCTTGCCACCGCTAAAGAACTGATTTCTTATGGAGTAGATGGGCTTTGCCTTTCCGATGATTATGGCACACAGAAAGCGCTCTTAATAAGCCCAAGACAATGGCGCCATTTTATAAAACCCCATCTGGCAAGACTTTTTTCCTTTGCGCATAAGCATCACCTTTTTACCCTCCTTCATTCTGATGGAAAGATCAGAGAGATTATACCCGACCTTATTGAGATTGGACTGGATGTTCTTAATCCGGTGCAGCCAGAATGTATGGACCCCTATGAGATAAAGAGAGAACTTGGGAAGAAACTTTGTCTGTGGGGAGCCATTGGAACCCAACAACTTCTTAATAAAGCAACTGTGCCTCAGATTAAAAGAGAGGTAAAAAGAGCAAAGGACATTTTGGGAAAAGACGGTGGATATATTGTAGGACCGGCGATTACTATTCAAAAAGATTGCCCCCTGGAAAACATTCTTACTCTCATTGAGGTAGCAAAGGAGAAAAGATAATGCAGAAGAAACTAAAGGATATTGGGGAATTTGGCCTGATTAAACGTATCGCTGAGGCCGAGAGGATTTTTGATAAGGAGGTAATTGTTGGCATTGGCGATGATGCGGCGGTCATCAAATATAAAGAAGGCCGGTATCTCCTTTTGACAACCGATATGCTGATAGAAAATATCCACTTTGACAAAAAAGCGACTCCCTTTCAGATTGGATACAAGAGCTTGGCAGTTAACATCAGCGACATCGCGGCCATGGGAGGTATTCCTAAATATGCTCTTGTCGGTTTGGGGCTGAAGAAAGAAACCTCGGTAAAGTTTGTTGATGAAATCTATCGAGGAATAAGGAGTTTGGCGAAAAAATTTAAGGTAAAAATTTTAGGAGGAGATACAGTTGCTTCTTCAAAGATGGTTATTAATATTACCCTCTCCGGAGAGGTGGAGAAAAAATATCTGACTTTAAGAAATGGGGCTAAAATAGGAGATAAGATCTATGTTACGGGAGCTCTTGGTGGTTCAATTTTAGGAAAGCATCTTTCCTTTATTCCCAGAGTAAAGGAGGCGAGGTATCTGGTAAAAAATCTTCATCCTACCTCGATGATTGACATCAGCGATGGGCTCCTCAGTGACTTAAAAAGAGTCTGTGAAGCCAGTAAAGTGGGGGCCAAAATCTATCAGGAGAAGATTCCTCTTTCAAAAGGGGTAATCTCTTTGGCAAAGAAGAAAAAGGAGGATCCCTATCAACTTGCTTTAACCGGAGGGGAAGATTTTGAACTTCTCTTCACCCTTTCCCATCACCCTCCCCTTTATCCCCTCCCCTCGAGGGAGGGGAAGGCAGAGGAGGGGTTTATACTTCCAAGCAAAGTTCACATCACCCAAATTGGCCAGATTACAAAGAGAGGAATTGTCCTTCTCGACGAAAAGAACAAGATTATTCATTTAAGGAAAATAGGTTTTGATCATTTCAAAGATGTGGGAAGTTAAGAAAATGGCAGAGTTGGAGAGAAGAAATTATCAAATCTGGGGAGAGAAAAGAAAAGAGGCGTTAAGGAAGTGCAAAGAAATTATAGAGAGCTGGGGTATAAGGATGCCTGAAGTAAAGCCTCAAGTGTTAGATTTAGGATTAGGTGATTTCTATAAGGTCGGCCTGATAGAATACTGGATTGCCAACAATAGAGAAGAGGGCTATTGCGGGAAGTTTCTCTTTGTCTTTGACGGTCAGACCTGCCCTTACCATCACCACAATTTCAAACATGAAACATTTTTTATCCTCAAGGGGAAGGTAAAAATGGTTGTTGGGGGAAGGGAGATGGTAAAAAGTCAAGGAGATGTTTTAGCAATGGAACAAAAAGCTGACCATTCCTTTACCGGAATAGGGCCTGCTCTTCTCCTGGAGGTTTCCAAACCCTGCCAGCCAAATGACAATATCTTTGAGAACAAAAAAATTGGTGAAAATGGCATTCTTTAACAATGAGTCCATCTCACTGAAGACCATGCACTCCATAATAGATATATAAGAATCCTTCCTTCAAGTTGACCCCGTTAGAAATACAAGGATAGAAGATTCCCGATAGAATTTCTAAACGGGGTTGACCTTCCTGATAGTAAGTAATATAATAAATCGTTTATAAGGAGATATTAATGGCAATTGGTAGGATGAAGAAAATTACCCTCATTGGTCCAGAGAATGAGGGGAAAAGAGTTGCCAGATTCCTGCAGGAGGAGGCTCTTTTAGAGATTACCCATTTTAGAGAGGAATCTACCTTAAAGGAACTTTCGCCAAAGGAGATAGTCTCCGATGAAAAGTTGGAAGAAAGGACAAAGAGACTCCATTGGCTTAAGGAAATTCTCTTTTCTTTGGAAAAGAAAAGTCCGGGAAAGATTCGCCTTTCCGCGGCAGAACTTCTGAGCATCGTGAAGAATTTTGACCTTGATTCCTTCTATGAAAAGGTAAGAGCACTAAATGAAGGAATAAAGAAAAGAGAAAGTCTAAAAAGAAGATTAAGAGAATTGCAGAAAGAGCTTCTTCCCCTTGAAAAAGTGAGCCTGCCTCTTTACCAACTCCTTTCTACCGCCTTCACCAAAATTGGCATCTATAAGATTCCTTCGGTTCAATTCAATGGTCTTCTCAGGGAAATGGAGAAAGTAAGTCCATATTACAGGGATTTTGAAGCCCCTATTTTCTTGACCTTTTAACAGTATAATTTCTTTCCTCTCTCTTGTCAACTTCCA
>PFWI01000146.1 GCA_002791075.1 bacterium (Candidatus Ratteibacteria) CG_4_9_14_3_um_filter_41_21
AGACAGGCAACTACATCTTCGTAACTTATTGTAGTTGCTCAATTTATTGAGCTAAATGTTTTATACTTTGAAAAAGCATTTTAACATAAAGAAAATTTCTAATCAAAGTATTTTACATCCATCTTAGGGGTTGCTAAACAATAAAGTTGGTTATTTCTCATCTCCCACCACAATGCTGATGCCTTTTTGATTGGAGAGGGCAATAACCTTTTCCCGATCAAGAAGGAGGGTTTTCTCCGGGTCAAGAGCCAGAACTTTTGCTTTTGTCTTGACCATTGTCTTAATGGTTCTAATCCCTATAACCGGGAGATCAAAGCGAAGGTCCTGATTCGGTTTCGCCTTCTTCACCACAATAATACCTCTGGTAAATCGGGAAGCCCTCCGGATTGTTTTATCCGTTCCCTCAATAGCCTCAATAGCCAGAACCACTCCGTTTTTGACGCAGACGGTTTGCCCAATATCAAGACCGGTAATCTCCGCGGCAATTTTCCGGCCAAATTTAATATCTTTCCAGTCATCCTCAGTAGGTTTCCTCCGGGTTAAGATTCCTTCTTCGGCAAGAAGATGGGAAAGAAAAATGTGGGAAGGTAAAAGTTCAATCCTTGCTTCCTTTAATTTTTCGGAAATCGCCCTCAGCAGGGAATCGGTGCGCTTATCCGGAAGAGTTTTAAGGAGAGATTTCAGTTCCTCATCCGGCAATTTTTCTTTAAAAAGACGGTCATGATGGATTTGACCGGCCATTACCACTTGCTTAATTTTTTCCTGGCCAAGGAGAGAAAAACATTTCGTCAATTCCCCGGGTTTCAACCAGAAGATTTTATCGGCTATTCTCTTGAGATAAGGGGAAGTTTCACCATGGAAGGCAATTCCTACTAAGAAATACCCTCTTTTCTTGGCTTCTTTCCCGAAAAGAAGGGGAAAATTGCCATTGCCGGCAATTAACCCAATCCGTTTCATAATAATCCTTAACCACGAATTACGCGAATTTATCTAATTAAGAATTTTAAGAATCTAAAATATTTATTTTATTACTTTTACTAATTCGTGAAATTCGATAAATTCGTGGTTATATTTTGTTGTTTCAATTTATTTAGCAATGCCTCTTTCGGCAGAAGAGATGAAGTTAAGGAGGTATTCAATTTCAGAAGTAGCCGGAAGGGTCTCTTTGATTTTTTTGATGGCCTGGGAGGTATTCAATTTTGCGCCAAGGAGATAGAAAAAGGCTTTATTCAGCGTTCTGATGCTCTCGGGAGAAAAATTATGCCTTTTTAGTCCAAGTTTATTGATTCCATAAGGTCTGGCGGGATGGCCGTCAGTAAGGGAGAAGGGAAGAATATCCTGGGTAACCTTGGAGCAACCGCCAATAATGGCATACCTACCGACCCTGCAGAATTGATGGATTGCCACCAACCCACCGATAATGCAGGCTTTCTCTAAATGCACGTAACCGGCCAGGGTGGTACAGTTAGCCGTAATAATCTCATCTTCCAAGAGACAGTTGTGGGCAATATGGCTATAAGCCATAATGAAATTATTGTTGCCAATTTTGGTTTCTTTCTCTTCGTCGGTTGCCGGGTTAATGGTGCTATATTCCCTGATGGTATTGTTATCCCCGATTCTAACGTAACTTTTCTTCTTTTTATACTTTAAATCCTGCGGAGGGCTGCCGATAACCGCTCCGGTAAAAATCTGGCAGTCCTTTCCAATAGAGGTATAACCGTTAATAAGGACCCTAATACCAATCTTTGTCCCCCGGCCAATTTTGACATTTTCTCCGATGACGCTATAGGCTCCGACTTCAACCCCGGATCCCAATTCAGCCTTGGGAGAAACAATAGCGGTAGAATGAATCATTTCAAGCATTTACTAATGCAAACATCAAATCTGCTTCGGCGGCAACCTTGCCGTCAACCAATGCCCTGGTATGAACTTGGCCAACCCTTTTCCTTAACTTTATTACATCTACCTCCATCTTCAGGGTATCTCCGGGCATTACTGCTCTTCTGAATTTAACCTTGTCGATAGACATAAAATAAGCTAATTTTCCCTGGTTTTCTTTCTTTTTTAGCATCAAGACTCCGGCAACCTGGGCCATTGCCTCTACAATAAGGACTCCGGGCATTACGGGATGCCCGGGAAAATGACCCTTAAAATAAAATTCATCAGGCTCAACCTTCTTAAGGCCTACCGCTCTTTCGTCCTCCTTCCATTCAATAATTTTATCTATAAAAAGGAAGGGGGGGCGATGGGGGAGGATAGCAAGAATATCCTCCTTTTCCAGTACCGATTTTTTAATCTCGGTCCACGCCGGAGAGCCGACACCACTGTTCTTTTCCCTCTCTAACTTTTCCTGCATCCGTTTTACCAATTTAACATTAATAAGATGGCCGCTCTTGATGGCAATGATGTGTCCCTTAATGGGAAGACCAAGAAGCGCAAGGTCGCCAATTAAATCTAATATTTTGTGGCATACCGGTTCATTCTCCAATCTTAAGCGGTTGTTAATAATCCCTTCTTCCCCAATGACCACGGTATTCTCATAGTTGGAACCCTTCCCCAGCCCAATTTGCTGCAACTTTCCTATTTCCTCCTCCAGGCAAAACGTTCTTGCGGAAGCAATCTCTTTTTCAAAAACCTCTTTAGTAATCGTATAGGAAGCATATTGGGGTGGAAAGAAAGAACGCTGGTAATCAAGGGTATAAGAAATTCTAAAGTCCCTGGAAGGAATGGCAAGAAGGGAATTTTCATTTTCACAAATATAAAGCGGTTCTTTCACGGAAAAGTAGTTTCTGGGAACCGTGGAAAGCAGATAACCTGCTTGATTAAATAGATTAACAAAAAGGGCCGAACTGCCATCTCCTCCGGGGAATTCATTGTTGTTAATTTCAACGATTAAATTATCAATTCCTAAGCCAAAAATTGCGGAAAGAATATGTTCAACCGTATGAATTTCTATCTCACCTTGGCCGATTGAGGTTCGCCTGAGTCTTCTTTCTTCGGAAAGTAAATGGGAGATGTCGGCTTTGATAAAAAGAGTATTGGGAAGGTCAACTCGCCGAAAGAGAATGCCGGTATTGGGCTGGGCAGGTTTGAAAAGGACGTTGCTTTTATTACCGGTGTGCAAACCCACTCCAGAGAAACTAATCTCTTTTTTAATTGTTCTTTGATATTCCATAATTAAATACAGGGAGTAGGGAGTAGTTAAAATCCACTCCCCACTCCCTAATATCCACTCCCTTTCTTTTCCTCTTCTAATTTTTTGATTTTTTCCTCTAAAAGCGCAATCTTCTTGAGAAGTTTTGGAAATCTTGAGATGTAAGCATAAGTCTTCATATCTCTTCCCTTCTCCCGCGCCGGAAAACCGGAGATATGAAGATTATCCGGGATATCCTTGGTTACTCCGCTTTTTCCGGCAATAACCACGTTATCTCCAATGACGATGTGCCCAATAAGACCGGCCTGACCGGCGATAATGACATTCTTGCCGATGGTAGTGCTTCCTGATATTCCCACCTGAGCCACAATGATGGAATTTTCTCCGATAATAACGTTGTGAGCAATTTGAACCAGATTGTCAATCTTTACCCCTTTCTTAATCCAGGTCTTATCAAAACGGGCGCGGTCAATGGTAACATTCGCTCCGATTTCCACGTCATCTTCAATCACCACGGTTCCAATCTGAGGAATTTTATGGTGCACCCCTCTTAACGTGGCAAAACCGAATCCATCGCTTCCGATGACAGTTCCGGAATGGATAATTACCCGATTGCCAATGATAATTCTTTCCCGAATTGAGACGTGGGGATAGATAAGGCAATCGGAACCAACCTGGGTGTAATGCCCAATATAGACTCCGCTGCAGAGAGTACTGCGGTCTCCAATTTTGCTATTATCCTCAATCACTACGTAGGATTGGATGGAAACGTTTTTTCCCAATTCTACGTTTTCTCCAATGACCGCGGTAGGATGGATACCCGGAGAAAATTGGATTGGTTGAGGGCCGGTTGAGGAGATAATTTTAGAGAAAGCCAGGGAAGGATTTTCAACCTGGATTAGGGGATGAGAAGAGTTGGTAATATCAGGGGAGACAATGATTGCCGATGCTTTAGTCTTTTCTGCCAGAGAGAAATATTTGCGATTAGCTACAAAAGTAATGTCTCCCTTTTTTGCTTCTTTGATTCCGGAGATTCCGGTAATTATGGTCTCTCCATCCCCGATTACCTTACCCCCTACAGTTTCCGCAATCTCCTTTAATCTTTTTCGCATTATTTTTTATCTTTAACCACGAATTACGCGAATTTCTCTAATTAAGAACTTTTATTTTATCACTTTTTAATTCGTATAATTCGATAAATTCGTGGTTATGTCTTTTTTATTTCTTATTTATAAACTTAATAAATTCCTCAGTAAAATCCGTTCCCCCGTAAAGAACACTTTTTTCTTCTAATATTATACTAGAT
>PFWI01000173.1 GCA_002791075.1 bacterium (Candidatus Ratteibacteria) CG_4_9_14_3_um_filter_41_21
TAATGTCAATTGACCGGGAAGAGATTTTGGGCTATTATATTTAATTAAAGATGTTTAATCTTACCTCTGCTTACCAGCCTAAAGGAGACCAGCCCGGGGCAATCAATGCCCTTCTTGAGGGTCTATCCAGGGATGAGAAATACCAAACCCTCTTAGGAGTTACCGGCAGTGGCAAGACTCTTACGATGGCTAACGTTATTACTTGCGTTAACCGTCCCGCCCTGGTGATTTCCCATAATAAGACCTTAGCCGCCCAACTCTATTCGGAATTCAAGGAGTTTTTCCCTGAAAATAAGGTCCAGTATTTTGTCTCCTACTATGATTATTATCAACCGGAAGCTTATATTCCTTCCACCGATACCTACATTGAAAAGGATTCCTCCGTCAATGATGATATTGACCGGTTAAGATTAGCTGCTACCAGTTCTTTGCTTTTCTCGCGTGATGTAATCATTGTTGCTTCGGTCTCCTGCATTTATCCTCTGGGAAGCCCGGCAGACCATCTGGCTTTGATGCTCAGGTTAAAAAAAGGCCAGGAAATTGGCCGGGAGGATATTTTAAAGAAACTGGTAGAGATTCAATACGAGAGAAACGATTTGGATTTAACCCGGGGCAAGTTTCGCGCCAGGGGAAATGTCGTTGAACTCATCCCGGCCTACGAAGAGGAAGGGATAAAAATTGAACTTTCCGAGAATCGGGTGGAGAATTTATCTATTTTTAATCCCTTGACCGGGAAGAAAAGGGAGCAAAAGGAAGAGATTGTTATTTACCCGGCCAAGCATTTCGTCACTACCAAGAGCAAACTGAAAACAGCAATATCCTCAATCAAAGAGGAATTAGCCGGGCAACTGCAACTATTAAAAAAACAGGAAAAACTTCTGGAAGCACAAAGATTGGAATCCCGCACCAAATATGATTTAGAAATGCTGAAAGAGGTTGGTTATTGTCACGGAATGGAGAACTATTCCCGGCATTTCTCGGGGAGGCTTTCCGGGGAAAGGCCGGAAGTGCTTTTGGATTATTTTCCCAAAGATTTTCTGCTCTTTATTGATGAATCGCACGTTACAATTCCTCAGATTAAAGGGATGCATTTAGGGGACCGCTCCCGCAAGGAAACTCTGATTGAATATGGTTTTCGGCTTCCTTCAGCCCTTGATAACCGGCCTTTAACCTACCGGGAATTTGACAATTTAATCAAAAACGTTATCTTTGTCTCGGCTACCCCGGGTAGATTCGAACTAGAACATTGCGAGGTTAAAAGATTGGGAGAGAGGTCTAAGAATATTGCCGAGCAAATTATCCGGCCTACCGGACTTCTGGAACCGCCTATTTTGATAAGACCAACCAAAGGCCAGGTTGACCATCTTATCGCCGAGATTAAAAAAAGGGTTGTTGACAAAGAAAGAGTTTTAGTGATTACTCTTTCCCGGCATATGGCGGAGGAATTGACTGATTATTTAAAAGGCTTCGGCATTAAGGTTGAATATATTCATTATGAGGTAGATACGATCAAGCGGGTAGAGTTATTGCGGAACTTAAGGGAAGCGAAATTTGATGTTTTGGTGGGGATTAATCTTCTACGGGAAGGGCTGGATTTGCCTGAGGTGAGCTTGGTGGCAATTTTAGACGCTGATAAGGAAGGTTTTCTCCGCTCGGAAACCTCTTTAATCCAGATTGCCGGCAGAGCCGCCCGAAGCGTCAAAGGACAAGTTATTATGTATGCCGATAGCATCACCAGATCAATGAGGTCGGCGATTAATGAAACCAATCGCCGGCGCAAAATCCAGGAGGATTATAATCAGAAGTATCATCTCGCTCCCGTCTCCATTAAGAAGCCGATTTATAAAGGGATTGAGGAAATCATCCGCAGCAAAAAGAGGTCCCAGGAACGTTCTTTTCTCAGCGAAAAAGAAGAGAAATATCTGGGCAGGGATGTTTCCGCGATCATCAAAAGGCTTCAGCGGCAGATGTTTACCGCCGCCAAAAACTTAGATTACGAAAAAGCCGCCGCCCTCCGCGACAGAATCAAAGAATTGAAGGAAGAAAAACCGTGAATGCTGACTGAAAACTGGGAGGAAGATTATATTTTTGGAGAATGGACGATAAGTTGATTTGTAACTTGTTCTCAAATATGATACAATTGTTCTCAAAAGGAGAACAATGATGTTAGATGCTTTAATATCCTCAAAAACAAAACGGGCTATCCTGAAACAATTTTTCTCAAATCTCGATGAGAGATATTACATCCGCCAACTGGCAGTAATTCTTAATACATCTGTTGGGACGGTCCACCGGGAGTTAGCCAGGTTTGAAAAAAACGGTATATTAGAGTCAAAATCTCTTGGTAACCTGAGATTTTTTTATATTAACAGAAAAAATCCCTTATTTACTGAGCTAAAACAGATAATATTTAAAACGGAGGGGATTAAGGGTAGAATGGAGATGGAACTCAATCGGATAAAAGGGATAAAAACAGCGTTTATTTATGGTTCATTTGCGAAGGGAGAGGAAAAGGGAAATAGTGACATAGATTTATTTTTGGTAGGCAATATAAATGAGGATGAGTTAATACAGAAAATAAGTGGTTTAGAGAGTGAATTGAATCGTGAAATAAATCACACCATTTACACAAAGGAAGAATTTAAAAAAGAGATAGAGAATAAAAATTCGTTTATTTTGGAGGTTTTAAAGGAGCCAAAAATATTTTTAGTAGGGAAACAGGATGAGTTATGATAAATTCATAGAAGAATACTTATCAAAATCTTTTATAAAGAAACAAGAAGTTGGATTTGACCAGATAAATAAAATGGTAAAACAGGCAAACAAGGAATTAAATACATGCGTAAAGATATTAGAAATGAGTTCAGAACTTTCATATACTTCTGCTTATTCTGCAATGCTCTATACAGGAAGAGCATTAATGTTACTAAAAGGTTATAGAGCCATTGGTGTCAATAAGCACAAAACGATTGTAGAATTTATAGGGGTTTATGTGGGCGAAGAAGAGAAAATTTTGATGGAGAAGTTCGATAATATGAGGAAGAAAAGAAATTTACTTACCTATGAACCCTGGAGACTAAATATATCAAAAACGGATGCAGAGAATGCACTAAAATCAGCCCGAGAATTCGTATCTTTTATAATGGATAAGATTAAAGAAGAAAATCCGCAGATTGAATTCAAATTTTAAATGTTAAAATCCTACCTTAAAAGAATATCTGAAGTTGCTAAGAGAGAAGAAATGCCAAAATTGAAAGACGAATTAACCGAAAAGGATTTTAGAAAGTTAGTTCTTGTAAGTAATACTAAAATGCGTAAAAAATTTAAAGATTCTTTCAGCAATGAGATAGAAAGTTTTATTAAGGCAGTTTTTCTTACTTATAAATCTTGGAAATTGATTGATGAAAGCTGCAAAGGAGATAAGCAGAAGTCACATACTTCTGCATTTTTATTTAATGCT
>PFWI01000145.1 GCA_002791075.1 bacterium (Candidatus Ratteibacteria) CG_4_9_14_3_um_filter_41_21
AGACTCAACGCTAACGAGGGAGCTGCCATCGGAAATATGCATACCTTAGTGACCGCATTAGGCAGTTACCAGGCCAACCAATCACCAGCCAGTTATCCGGTACAGGCATCGGCGGTAGGAATAGTTAACTTAACTACTCCTCTGTCCGACCCTCCTTATATTGATACCGTTTTAGCTGGTGGCACCAAGCAGGGATATACATTCACCTATGCCGGAACGCAGTATGCGTATACGCTCGTAGCTGCGCCGGCAGAACTTGGCAGAACGGGAAACAGATCCTTCTTTGCCGATGAGAGCGGAGTAGTCAGGGTTGGAACAGACGCTACTGGTACACCAATTGAGTAATTAGCCTCTTAGGATTAAAAAAGGCGGGAGAAGAAATTTTCCCGCCTTTTTTTATTGAGATCGCCAGTAAAGCACGTCATTGCGAACGGAGTGAAGCAATCTCGATTTTATTAGATTGCCACGTCGCTAACGCTCCTCGCAATGACAGGCCATTCCCTATTTCCTTGACCAATTTTAGTCTTTTCTGCTATACTATATATCATAAGGAAAATGATGGAGAAAATCAAAGAGTTGGAACAGGAAAACCAAAGGTTGAAAAAAAGAAACGAACTCTTGTCCAAGATTATCCAGCAGTTAAATTCCAGCCTGCAATTATCGGTGGTGATGGAATACGTCATTGGAGAAGTAACCAAAACCGTTAAAGCAATCACCAGCACCATCTATACCCTTACCGAGAATGGCAAGATTGAATTTTCCTACATCTATGGAGCAAAACAAGAGGTTAAAGAAAAATTGCAGAAGATTCAGTTGGAACCCGGCCAGGGGATTGCCGGCAAGGTAATAAAAGAGGGGCGGCCTTATATTTCTCTGGATACCCAGGATGACCCTAATTTCTATAAGGGAATTGACCAGGAGATTGGGTTTAAAACCAGGTCATTAATCTGCGTTCCTTTAAAGGTTAAAAGCGAAATTATCGGCGCTCTCCAGGTGATTAATAAGGAAAGCGAGGATAAAAAGTTTAATCAGGGTGATGTTGAATTATTAGAGGAGATTGCCAACCATGCCGCATTAGCCATCAAAAATGCCCAACTCTATGAAGAGGTAAAGAACTGGCGGGAATTCAACGAAGCAATTATTGAAAATATTAATGAGGCCGTCTTTGTGGTTGACCGGGGCTTAAAAGTGATTGTCGGAAACCGCTCTTTAGAGGAAATGAGCGGGGGGCTCTATACTAAGGAATATTTAAAGGGAAGAAATGCCCGGGAAATTTTTCCTTATTTAAATTTAGAGCCGGTATACCGAGAAGTTTTTCAAAGCGGGAGATCCTTTCAGCAGTCAGGTGCCGGCGGCAGGCTTCTTAATTTTAAGTTCATCCCCCGAAAAACAAAGAATGGAGAAGTGGGAGAGATTATTGTCCTGGTAAATAAGACTAATTTGCAGTCAGAGTTAGAGTAATAGCGGATTCCAGTCTCGCCAGAGAGCAAGGCGGCAAGGAGGAGGCAACGAGACGTATAATCTATACGTTGAGGAAGACGACGACGAGAACCAACGATGCTCTATGGATGAAATCAATCTGGTATAAGACCCTGGAGTAACAATGGCATTATATCAAAAGCAGAAAACTTTTGCCGATATTCTGGAGGAAGAAGGCCTTTTAAACAAAAAACAGATTCAAGAAATATCCGGGGAAATCTTCCAGAAAAAAAAGAAGGGGGAACTCTTCAAAATTTTGGCGCAGAAGTACGGGTTAAACGAAGAAAATGTAGCCCGTTGCCTGGCTAAAGAGTTTAATTGCCCTTACTATGACCTTAAAAAATATAAGGAGAAACCCGAAGCCGAACTCTTAAGAAAAATACCAAAATCCTTTGCCAAACGCCACCTGATTCTTCCCTTAAAAATAGAGAATAATGAACTTACGGTAGCGATGGCTGACCCCAGTAATATTCTGGCACTGGATGAATTAGCCGTTAAAACCGGAGTGAAAATTCGGAAAGTAGTCAGCACCTCCAGCAATATTCTGGAGATTATTGAGACTTTCTATTCGGGAAAAGGCGAGATTAACATCGGCGAAGTGATGGACGAAATTGACGCCCGCTATCTCCGGGTGGAAAAGATTGAGATTAAGGACCAGGACGTTACCGAGGAAAGCGCGCCGATTGTTAAGTTAGTCAACAGCGTCATCAGCGAGGCTAAAAAAAGAGGAGCCAGCGATATTCACGTTGAAGCGACCGAAACCGGAATGATTGTTCGCTACCGGATTGACGGAATTCTTCATGATGCTTATAATGTTCCCAAACATGCCCAGAATGCTCTAATCTCTCGGATTAAGATTATGACTGATTTGGATATTGCCGAACATCGCCGGCCCCAGGACGGAAGGATTCAATTCAAAAAATATGGCAATGTGGATATTGACCTCAGGGTAGGAATCAGCCCGATGATTTACGGAGAAAAGATTGTAATGAGAATCCTGGATAAGACTGCCGCAATTATCAGTTTAGACCGAATGGGCTTTTCCGAAAATAATTTAGCGCGATACCGGGCGATGATTCACAAACCCTACGGTATGGTTCTTCACGTAGGACCAACCGGCAGCGGCAAGACCACAACTCTTTATTCGGCATTAAACGAGATAAATTCCCGGGAGGTTAACATTCAAACGGCTGAAGACCCGGTTGAATATACTCTCTCCGGCATTAACCAACTCCCGGTCCGGTCGGATATCGGAGTTACTTTCGCCAATGCCCTGCGTTCCTTTCTGCGGCAGGACCCCGATATCATTATGGTCGGAGAAATCAGGGATTTTGAAACCGCTCAGATTGCCGTGGAGGCAGCCCTCACCGGCCATCTGGTCTTTTCCACTCTACACACCAACGATGCCGTGGGAACCGTAGTCCGGCTGATGGATATGGGAATTGAGCCTTTTTTAGTTGCTTCCTCGCTTTTGTGTATTGTTGCCCAGAGATTAGTAAGAAGAATTTGCGAGCATTGCAAGAACAGTTATACCGCCACCAAGGAGGAACTGGCAAGTCTGGGTTTGAGCATCGCCGAAGATAAAATGAAATTTTATAAAGGCAAGGGCTGTCCGGAATGCGACGGAACCGGGTACAAAGGACGTCTGGGAATCCATGAAGTTTTAACCATGAACGAGGAACTCAAGAACCTTATCGCAAAAAGAGCCTCCAACAAGCAAATCACGGAGGAAGCAATAAAGTCGGGAATGAAAACCATTTATGAAGACGGTTTAGCCAAAATATCTTCGGGAATTACCACCCCTCAAGAGGTGCTGAGGGTTACCATGGAAACAGTGTAACCGCCAGTTGGATAAATTATAAAGATTACCAACAAGAACACGAAAACTTGAAAACACGAAAAACTACAAAATACTTTAACCACAAAGACTCAAAGTCTCAAAGAATAACCAAGAAAAATTTATT
>PFWI01000241.1 GCA_002791075.1 bacterium (Candidatus Ratteibacteria) CG_4_9_14_3_um_filter_41_21
AGAAAGTTGCCTGACCACAATTTGACATCGGGCAACCAAAGAAGTAAAATAAAAATACGCAAACTATATCGGTGAAAAAGGGTTTAGTTATGGCTCTGTGGATAAGTTGTTAAAAACATTAAATTTCTGTGAATAAATTGTTATCTTAAACATTCGGGAGATTGCCACCGCAAATTTAATAAAAACCCTTATCCCATATAGATTTTCGCAAAAAACAACTCTTTATTACAGTTTTTAAACTGCACATCCGAAAAATGGAGAATAAAAGCGTGAATATCTGGGAGAAAGCTCTGGGTATTATCGGAAAAGAGGTTGATTCCAGAACGTTTAAGTTGTGGTTTCTCCCCATAAAACCCCTTTCTTTGTCCAACGAAGAAATAATCCTGGAAGTGCCGGACGCCTTCTTTGAAAACTGGCTCAAAAACCACTACCTTTCCCTCATTAAAAAAGCAGTTTCTTCTGTTGCCGGGACTAATCTCTTAATTAATTTTTCGCTTTCCGAGAGCGGTCCGGAAGAAAATCTTAAAGACTCTTTCAATAATAGCAGCCTTGACAGGAAAGAAACCGCCAGAGTTGACCACTCCGGGCTTAATCCCAATTTCATCTTTGACAATTTTGTTGTGGGAAGTTCCAACCGGCTTGCCCATGCTGCCGCTTTAGCCGTAGCCCAATCAATCGGCACGGCCTATAATCCTCTCTTTATTTATGGGCCGGTAGGACTGGGCAAAACCCACCTGATGCAGGCCATTGGCCATTTCATTAAGGACCGGGGCGAATATCAGGTAAGTTATCTGCCCAGCGAAAAATTTGTTAACCAGTACATTGAGGGGCTACAGACTCGCACGATTAATGCTTTTAGAAATAAATTCCGTAATCTTGACGTTATCCTGCTTGACGATATCCATTTTCTCGCCGGGAAAGAAAGGATCCAGGAAGAATTCTTCCATACTTTCAACGCACTTTATGATCACCATAAACAGGTGGTAATTTCTTCGGACCGCCCCCCCCAGGAAATTACCGCCTTAGAGAAACGGCTGGTCAGCCGTTTTGAGTGGGGTCTGGTTGCCGACATCCAGCCGCCGGATTTAGAGACCAGAATCGCTATTTTAAAAAAGAAAATTGAAGCTAAGCAGGTAGATTTGGATGAAGAAATAATAATTTTTATTGCCGAAAAAATAAAAAGTAATATCCGTTTATTAGAGGGTGCAGTTACTAAACTTATTGCCTGCTCATCCCTTTTTACCAAAAAAATAGACCTTCCGTTTACTAAAGAGGTGTTAAAAGATATTATCTCTGAGGCTCCCCAAAAACCAATTACTATTGAGGTTATTTTAGAGAAAGTTGCTGAAAGTTTTAATCTTTATATTTCCGACATTAAAGGAAGAAAAAGAAATAAAACTTTTATTCTCCCCCGGCAAATCAGTATGTATTTGGCTAGAAAATTAACCGAAAATTCCTTGCCCCAAATTGGTGATGGTTTGGGCGGGAAAAATCACGCTACCGTTATCTACGCGTATAGAAAAATTGAGGGGATGATTAAAGAAGACTCTCTTTTTAAAGATAGGGTGGAAAAGATAGTAACAAAAATTAAAGAAGAATAGAAAGTTATTAACAGATTTTTAACATTTTAGATTAAGAGATAAGTTTTACAGTTAAAACATTCCAAGTTTTATTAAATAATTAAACATTTATAATAATAAGAATAATAAAATTAAATAAGAATATTAATACTATTATTTAATTAAAAAATAAATCTAATTTAAATGCATAGGAATTTCATTTTTCTAACCACGAATTAACGCGAATTACTCTAATTCGTAAAATTCGATAAATTCGTGGTTTTATAACTTATTAGATAAAAAATTTTTTTTATGATATAATAAAATTTCTCTATTAGAAAATTTATTATAAAATAATTTAACCAAAGGAGAAAAAATGGAAATAAGTGTTGAAAAAAAAGATCTTGCTAATGGACTGCAAAAAATGGTCGGGGCGATTAACCTTAAGCCTTCTCTTCCAGCTCTCTCATTTATCCTCTTAGAAGCAGAAGGAGAAAAACTTTTTTTAACCGCCACCGATTTAGAGTTAACCATAAAAACAATAATTCCTTGTCGGGTAAAAGGAAAAGGGAAGCTTCTGGTGCCGGGAAGAAGATTTACTAATATTATTAAAGAATTGCCGGAAGCCGAAATTGAAATTACCGAGGATAAAACTAAAAAAACCTGTATTGCGGTTAACAATATTTTCTTTACTTTGCCCGGCTTAAAAACAGAAGAATTCCCCACCTTGCCAAAAATCGGGAAAGGAACGTCTTTAAAGATGAAAGAAGGGGCGTTAAAAATAATGTTAAAAAGAACCAGGTTCTCTATTGCTTATGATGAGACCAAAGCCTTTCTTCGGGGACTTCTTTTTAGTTTTAAAAAAGATAGTTTAATTTTGGTGGGCACCGACACCAGAAGGCTTGCCTATATCAGAAAAAGTTTTCCTTCGCCGGTAGAGAGGGATTTAATCCTGCCGATAAAGTTGATTGATGAGTTAGAGCAATGTTTGGGGCAAGAAGAGGAAGTCGAGGTGGCTATTAATCCTAACCAGATTACCTTTAAAACCGGAGACACCCTTATTATTTCCCAGATTATTGAAGGCCAGTTTCCGAGTTACGAAACCGTTTTTCCTCCTGAAGAGGGGTTAAAGAAGATAAAAGTAAAAAGATTAGGATTGATTGATGCGGTAAGGCGGGTCAGCCTTCTCGCCAGCGAGCGGTACAATTCCCTCAGATTTGATTTTGCTCCTAAAAAGATGACGGTCTCAATCAACAGTCCGGAGGTGGGAGAAGCCAGGGAGCAAATCCCGGCTGAATATTCCGGAGAGACAACTGCTATCTCTTTTAACCCTGTTTATGTCCTGGATGTTTTAAAGAATTTAGAGACGGAAAACATAATTATTGGAATTACCGACCCTTTAAAGCCCGCGCTCATTCAACCGGATAGCCAGGAGGAATATAAATATGTCCTGATGCCGGTAAAAATTGAATAGAGGGTCAGGTCTCCACATTTGACAAAATCGAAACCACAGATTGACATAGACAACAAGATTAAATAGTATATGGTATGGACCGACAAAAAAGGGACTTTTCTTAAGGAGATATCTATCTTTACAGGAATTATAGGACTAATATTATCCAATCCTTACTATATTATAGTAACGCTCTTCATTGTTCCCTCGTTATTGTTATATCTACCTGGAGTTCTTTCTCTATTGGCTATAACAATGGGAGTTTTTTATGGGAAGAAATATCGGGCAGAATCCTTAATGCAAGTGTTTACATAGGAATTTCAGGTATAGTTTTATTTGTAAATACTCAATAAAGGACGTTGTCCCGGTCATTGCGAGCCGAAGTTCAGGCGAAGCAATCTGACACGAAGTGTCATTCCGAGTGAAACGAGGAATCTCTCTCTTCAGAGAAGTCAGGGATTGCCACGCCAGCCTTTGGCTGTCTCGCAATGACAGATACGAGGTTGACTGAATATTTACTTTTATTTTTATTGAGTTTTCTCATATCGTTTATTCTCATGTATGGTGGATAATGATTACGAAAATTGGCGAGATTATCCCGGGAGTAATCGAGAAAATAACCCGGGGAAAGCCAATAAAGGTCAAGAAACTTTTTCCTGAGTTCTGGGAAACTTTGGTTGGGAAAGAAACTGCATCTCACACCCGGATTAAAGGGTTAAAGCGGGGAACTTTATACGTCTTAGTGGATAGTTCGCCCCACCTCTCTCATCTTTTAATGGAAAAGGAGAAAATTTTAACCCAGTTAAAAAAAAGCGTTACCGGGATTAAAGAGATTAAGTTCAAAGCCAGATAATACGGTACAATCCTGCCAGTATAAGAGAAGCACCTTTTCGGACTGTCTCTCTTTATCGTTCTCTCTTTTTATGTCTTTGGGCGCGCAGTTTCTTCTTTCTCTTGTGCTTTGACATCTTGGCCCTTTTTCTCTTTTTTCCGCAAGGCATCTCTCTCCTTATTAGTAAATTACTTTATTTAAGGGATATTCAATAATTCCTTCGGCGCCAATCTCTTTAAGCCGGGGGATAAGGTTTTTTACTTCTTCCTTCTCAACGATGGCTTCCACCGCGCACCAGCCCTCTTCGCTTAACGAAGAAACCGTAGGTTTGCGCAGGGCCGGCAAAACAGAAAGAAGCTTTTTTAATCTTCCTGACAGGATGTTTAGTTTTAATCCTACCTTGGTCTCTGCTAAAAGTGCGCCCTCTAAAAGTAAGGCCAAGGCAGAAAGTTTCTTTCTCTTCCAGGGTTCCCGAAAACTTTTCGTGTTGGCAATGAGCCGGGGGGTTGACGTTAGAATAGTTTCAATAATCTTTAGGTTGTGGGCGATAAGCGTAGCTCCGGTTTCGGTAAGTTCGGCGATGGCATCCACTAATCTGCCGGCTTTAATCTCGGTAGCTCCCCAGGAAAATTCCACCTTTGCGGATACCCCTTTTTTCTTCAGGTAATCTTTGGTAACGTTAACCAACTCGGTGGCAATAGTCTTGCCTTCTAAATCGGAAACCTTTTTGATGGGGGAATTTTTGGGAACGGCAATCACTAACTTAACCGAACCAATGCCTTGTTTGGTGTAAGGGAGTTCTTTGACCTCCTTAACCCTGGCTTTGTTCTCCAGAATCCAATCCTTCCCGCTAATGCCGCTGTCTACGGCTCCCTTTTCCACGTAAGTGGGTATCTCCTGCGCCCTGATTAAAGAGACCTCCAGTTCCGGGTCATTGGTGGAGACCAGATAGGACCTTTCCTCTACTTTTAACCGGAAACCGGCTCTTTTAAAAAGCGAAAAAGTAAAATCCTGAAGGCTCCCCTTAGGAAGGGCAATTTTTAATTTTTTCATTCCTTAAAAACTCCTATTTTTCTATATTTTTCATAGCGCAGTTCAAGAAGATGGTCAAGAGGGATTTGATTTAACTTGGTCAAATTTTCTTTCAGCGCGCCCTGGAGATTTTTAATCGTCTCTTCCGGGTTTTGGTGCGCTCCCCCTAAAGGTTCCGGGATAATTTCATCAATGATTTTCATCTCGAGAAGGTCGGTAGCGGTAAGCTTCAATGCTTTGGCGGCTTCCTCTTTGGCGTTCTGGCTCTTCCAGAGAATTGCGGCGCAGCCTTCCGGGGAGATGACCGAATAGATACTGTTTTCTAACATTAAAATTTTATCGGCTATTCCGATACCCAGGGCGCCGCCGCTGCCTCCCTCGCCAATAATGATACAAATGATCGGAGTGCGGATGGAGAAGATTTTCATTAAATTTTCACCAATGGCTCTGGCCTGGCCTTTTTCCTCCGCCTCTAATCCCGGGTGAGCCCCGGGAGTATCAATCAAGGTTACCACCGGCATATGAAAGCGCTCAGCCATTTCCATTAGCCGCAATGCTTTCCGGTATCCTTCGGGATGAGCCATTCCAAAATTCCGCGCTAAATTTTCCTGGGTATCTTTCCCTTTTTGATGGCCGACAAGAACGATGTTTTTACCTTCAACTTTTCCCAAACCTGCGATAATTGCGGGGTCATCGCCGGTAGACCTATCCCCGTGAAGTTCCACGAAATTCTCAACCAGAGCATTGATATAGTCCGCGGTATGCGGCCGTCCGTGGCATCTGGCTAATTCTACCCTCTGCCAGGGGGAAAGCCCAGAAAAGATTGTTTTTTTTCTTTCCGCTAATCTTTCTTTTAATTTTGTGAGCCTTTCGTGATAATCAAGGTGCTTTTCCTGGGCGATTTTCTCTAACTTTTCAATCGACCTTTTCAGCGCATCGATTGGTTTTTCAAATTCTAACATCTTTAAATAACTTTTGGTACCCGGAAACAACCGTCCTTTTTTGCCGGAGCATTGGACAAAGCGTCCTTTTGTTCCAATCCTTTAACGGCAACATCCTTGCGCAAGCGGTTAGCTCCCCCCTCACCTTTATCCTCCCCCTCAAGGGGGGAGGAAGTAGGTGGGGGTGTAAATTGAGACAAAATATGAGTAGTCTCTTTGACTTTTTCGGTAGGCAGAGTTTTTAACTTCTCGACGTAAAGCAAAATTTCCTCCAGGTTCTTTTGATACTGTCCTACCTCTTCTTCTTTTAATTTAATTTTGGCCAGTCGGCTGATATAAACGACGTCTTCTTTGGTAATTTTCATAAGAAAGATTATTTTATCAGTTTTTTTCTTTAAAGTCAATTGTTTGACATTTGAGACCATTTTACGTATAATTCAACAGTACAGGAATTTCCTTTTTTGGACGCAGAGTTGCTGTCAGTAATTTCAGGGAAGTTAATCTTCCCGCATAGTTGCTGTCAGTAATTTCAAGAAGTTAATCT
>PFWI01000068.1 GCA_002791075.1 bacterium (Candidatus Ratteibacteria) CG_4_9_14_3_um_filter_41_21
AGAGGAAAACCAGCGATAATGCCTTTTTTCAGCAATTCTTTAATAACCATATTGGGATTTTTCGGAAGTTCAATGACGAATTCATTAAAAATAGGAGCAGAAAATCTTATTTTTATTCCCGGTATCTTAGAAAAGCATTCCAAGGCATAATAGGCTTTATCCCGGCATAGATTCGCTAATTCCCTGATTCCTTCCTTGCCCACCAAAGACAGATAGGCCAAAACAGAAAGAGCGCAAAGACTTTCGTTGGAACAGATATTGGAGGTAGCTTTTTCTCTTCTGATATGCTGCTCCCTGGTCTGTAAAGTCAGAACAAAACCCCTTCTATTCTGTCTATCCACTGTCTCTCCCACAATTCTTCCCGGCATCTGGCGAACGAATTTTTTTAAGGTGGCCATCAAACCTAAATAAGGTCCGCCGAAGGAGAGGGAAAGACCCAGGCTTTGGCCTTCACCAACTGCGATATCTGCTCCCATCTCCCCAGGGCTCTTTGCCATTCCCAGGGAAATAGGATAAACCGAGATAATGATTAAGGCTCCCCGGTTATGCGCAAACTCTGCTAAATTGCTAAAGTTATCAAGAGCACCAAAAAAATTTGGATTTTGAAGAATGAGGCAGGCAGTATCTTCGTCTAATTTAGTTTTAATTCTTTCTCGGTCAACCAGACCTTCTTCAGAAGTAGACAGTTCTACAAACTCAAGATTCAGGTTCCTGGTATAAGAAGAAAGCATCTTACGATAGATGGGATTTACTCCTCTATCAACAATGAGTTTTTTTCGCTTAGTGATGCGGCAGGCCATCATTGCCGCTTCGTATAAAGCAGTTCCTCCGTCGTATAACGAGGCATTGGCTACTTCCATTCCCGTCAAAGAGCAAATAACGCTTTGATATTCGTAGATTGATTGGAGAAGTCCCTGGGAAATTTCTGCCTGGTAAGGGGTATAGGAGGTATAAAATTCAGGTCGGGAGATTATGGATTCTATTGCCGGGGGAATAAAATGGTCGTAAAATCCTGCGCCTAAGAAGGAAATAAGCCGGGTATTATTTTTGTCCGCTAATGCTTGAAGATGCCGAGAGACCTCTAATTCAGACTTGCCGGAAGGAAGGTCAAAAGACTTTGGTTTAAGTTCGAAAGGGATATCCTCGAAGAGTTCGTTAATGGATTTTAATCCGAGAGCAGATAGCATCCTGGCCCTGTCTTCATCGGTATTGGGAATATAATCCATATGCAAGAATTCAAAATTTAATTGGACGCAGAGTTGCTGTCAGTAATTTCAGGGAAGTTAATCTTCCCGCATATTCCTACTGAAGAGAGATGATAGTCCAGTAGCGGAATTTACGCAGATTCACGCAGATAAGTACCAATAAACTATAATATTAAAAACTTTTATTGTCTACTTCATCAGAATCCTGTTTTATCCTGAGGTTATCTGCGTCCAAAATCTGTTGTTGCTCTGTGGTTCTATTTTTTCAAGAACTCTTGGTATTGCTCAAAGTCCATCAAATTTTTCAGTTCGTCACTGTTTTCTATCTTGATTTTTACCATCCAGCTTTTTTCGTAGGGGTCATCCTTGAGTAAGTCAAAATTATCGGAAAGGGTCTGGTTTATTTCCATTACCTCTCCGCTAATCGGTGTGTTCAAATCAAAAGCCGCTTTTACCGATTCAATTGTTCCGAAAGGAGAGCCTAATTTAATCTTTTTCCCCACCTCGGGAAATTCGATAAAGACAATATCGCTTAATTCTTTAACCGCAAAATCACTGAGACCAATAGTCGCAATCTCTCCCTTAATTCCAACCCATTCATGCGTCTTCGTATAGTTCAAATTCTCTTTTTTCATTTTTTCTTTAACCACGAATTATACGAATTTATCTAATTAAGAACTGACATGAAGTGTCATTCTGACCCCCACTGCTTTCTTGCGAAAGCAAGAAGTGGGGGGAAGGGTCTCGTATGTCATGCTGAGCGTTAGCGAAGCATCTCACTTCAATGAGTTCCTTCAGTCGCTAATGCTCCTTCAGAATGACTTGTTCCTTAATTCGTGTAATTCGAGAAATTCGTGGTTAGATTATTTTTGCTTTATAATTTTTCCCTCTAATCTCTATTTCGAATTCTTTGCCAATATCTAAAGCTACATAAGCTAAACCAATATACTTATTCGCAGAGGGAGAAAAAGTGCCGCTGGTTACTTCCCCAATTTTCTTACCCTGAAAGATAACAGGGTAACCTTCCCTGGGAATTGCTTTTTCCAACATTTCAAACAAGATAATTTTATTACTTATTTTTTTCCTTAATAGAGCTTCTCTACCAATGAAATATGGCTTATGGAACTTAACATAAAATCCAAGCCCGGCCTCAATCGGGGAGATATTAAATTTACCGGCAAGTTCATGGCCATAAAGAGGAAAACCGGCCTCAATCCGTGTTGAGTCCCTTGCTCCTAAACCAGCCGGGATTACCCCCAATTCTTTGCCCTCTTTCAAAATCGAATTCCAGATAAAGATGCTTTCTGCCGGAGAAACAAAAAGTTCAAAGCCAATCTTTTCTCCGGTATAACCGGTATAAGCAACCATTACTTCTTTCCCGGAAATTGAAGTTTCCATAAACTCTCTTTTTTGAAGTTTTTTCAATCTCCTTACATCATCTTTAGCAATAATATTTTTCAAGATGGAGAGGGAGTTTGGTCCTTGCAATGCCAGGATTGTCTTTTGCTCCTTTAAATTTCTCAAAATAACCTTTTCCTCGATCTCCTTTTCCGGATAATTCTCATCAATCAGGTACTGTTTAGAATTGACGCTATTTAACCAGTGCCGGATTTTCTCCTGGTTGATGCTGTTGCAGACCAAAAAATAATCCTTTTTGTTTCTACGATAGACCATCACGTCATCCATCACCTCGCCATCTGGACTTAAAATAAAAGCATAAAATGATTCTCCGTTTTTCAAACACCATACATAATTGGTGGTAATAATGTTTAAGAAATTGGTCGCTCCTTTGCCTTTAATCTCAATAATTCCCATATGCCCTATGTCAAAAAGCGCCGCAGCACTTCTTACCGCCTGGTGTTCCCGGATAATATTGCTATAGAAAATAGGCATTTCCCAGCCGGCAAAGGAAATCATTCTCGCTCCTCTTTTGAGATGTTCCCGATAGAGAGGGGTCCTTTTTAACTTTTCTTTTTTGGACGCAGATAAACGCAGATTTTTAAAATTGTAGATTTTCTTTTCAGGTTTAGAAAAGGATATAATTTCCCTTAACCTTTTCTGGCCGATAAAATATGGTTTAGATAAAGAGAATAATTCAGGATGGTTCTTATAGATAGTTTTGGTAATATCCTTCCTTTCCCTTCTCACCAGAGACGAGGCAACAACTTGAGTCTCTTCAATTACTACTGGCCCATTAATCTTGACTAAAATGTCTTCATCAAAGATAACATAACCATTGGAAAGTTCTTCCAACCAGGACTTTGCTAACTTTGTTTTTTTAGGATTACTGCAGACCATCAGAAAGTTATCTTCTCCTTCTCTTTTTAAGGTGATTATATCAAGCAGACAAGCATCCTTATCCAGAAGTAAGCTGGAAAGAACCCCTCCTGATTTAAGGGAACTGACCTTAGAGGTTATCACCTGCTGGAGGAAAGTTTCCGCTCTCTCACCCGATATCTTTAACGAGTTTCTTAACATCTTCTTTTGCTCTCTGTAAAATTTTAAAGTCAATTTTCCCCCGGGGAATTTCCTCGCTAAGGCCGAGATAAGAAAAAGGTTTAATATTGGTTAAGATGGTTGCAATAATCCTGGCTAATTTCTTCATTTCCGAAGCTCCGCACCCTCTCTGGGTAACCCACGGGGTGCCAAGCCTGATGCCGCTTGCCTGCGCCGTAACCGTGTCTCCGGGAATGGTATTCTTATTGGTTACGATTCCGGCAAGGTCTAAAATTCGGGCTGCCGGTTCTCCTTTCAAGGAATAGCCATTCTTCCCTTTTATATTTCTTAGGTCAATTACCAAAAGATGAGTATTTGTTCCTCCGTAAGCCAACTTTAGTCCTTCTTTTTGCAGAGATTCTGCTAAAACCTTGCAATTTCCCACAATTTTCTTCTGAAGATTAAAAAATTTCCTGGTTCGGGCAATTTTGAAGGCAACGGCAATGGCCGCGATATTGTTCAGATGAGGCCCCCCTTGCTCGCCGGGGAAGACCGCCTGGTCAATCCTCTCCGCTTTTTCTTGATCCGTAGTTAAGATAACCGCAGCTCTTGGCCCGCAGATAGTTTTGTGGGTGGTAAAGGTAATTACATCGGCATATCCTATCGGATTTGGGTAGAAACCGGTAATCACCAAACCGGCAGGATGAGAAATATCGGCAAAAAGTATAGCTCCGCATTGAGCGGCAATTTTATGAAATCTTTCCCAGTCCGGTGTCCAGGGATAAGAGGTATAGCCGGCAATAATCATTTTTGGTTTATGCCTTAAAGCCAATCCTTCAATTTCTTCGTAATCAAGCCTTTCGCTCTTGGCATCAACTCCGTAGGAAACAATCTGATATCTTTTGCCGGAACGGTTTACTTTGCTCCCGTGGCTTAAATGCCCCCCCACGGATAGGCTCATTCCCATCACCGTGTCTCCTGGTTTGCAGAACGCTTCATAAACGCTGTTGTTGGCGGTTGCTCCGGAAAGAGGCTGAACGTTAACGAAGATATCCCCTGCTTTTATTTTGGGGGTAGCAAAGGATCGAGCGATTCTTCTTTGGGCCAAGGATTCAATGAAATCGGCATATTCGCAACCCCGGTAAAAACGTCGGTTGCTATAACGTTGATAATAGGAAAGTTGACGGTCAAAATTAAGCAGTTCTTTTTCCTCTTCTCTGGTCATTCTTAAGGCGGGATAACCTTCAGCATAGATATTGGTAAAACAAGAGCCTAAGGCCTCCCTTACTGCTTTAGGACAGATGCTCTCGGAAGGAATCAGGATGATTTTTTCTTTTTGCCTTTTTTCTTCAAAATCAATAATGCGTTTTATGTCCGGGTCAACCTCGGCTAATTCTTTCTGATAAATCAAATCCCTATATTCTACTTCCTTCATCCGAGTTATCTTGCCATAAAAATCTGCTCCTGTCAATTTGCTGTAAGTACTATCAAAGAGGATTATCTCCCCGCATATTTGCTGTCAGTAATTTCCTACGAAGCCAATCTACTCGCATATTGCTACTGAAGTAAGCAGATAGATTAGTAGCGCAATTCCCTACTAAAGAAAGCAGAGAGATTAGTGGCGCAAGTTTGACAATAAAGGTTTTTTTCTGCTAT
>PFWI01000076.1 GCA_002791075.1 bacterium (Candidatus Ratteibacteria) CG_4_9_14_3_um_filter_41_21
CTGCGCAGAGGACTTTCCCTGTTTAAGGGAGAGGTTGTTTCCAGGGAACTAATAGACAAAGATTGCGCATAAGGTTATAATGCTCTTATGCTTTTTACTTTTTTGGCATTAATTTTCTTTACTCTCTTCGGGCTTTGCTATAAGGTGAGCGCTTCTCAGAAAAATAATCCGGTAGTGGTGAATACCAGTATGCTTTTTTGCGCAGGATTGATATCTTTATTCTCTCTTCTCTTGAATAAGCCTTCCCAATATAATTTTACTACCGGAGCGCTTGGATTTTTGGGAGGAAGTTTTTTCTTTACGGCTACTCTTTTAGTTCTTTACGCTTTGAAAAATGGCGGGAAAATTTCTATCTGCTGGACCATATTAAATTTAGGAATGGTTATCCCGGTCCTTTTTTCCATATTTTTCTGGAAAGAGAGTTTAGAACTTAAGAAAATTTTAGGATTAGTTTTAATTTTCTCCTCTATTATCCTGATTGGACAGAGTAAAGAATAAATGTGGAAAAAATTTGCTGGTTTATCTTTCGTCGCTAACGGTTTTTGTCTTTTAGCCGGAAAGATACTCACTGAGTCCGGATTGGGCAATTTTATCCTCCTTTATCTTTTAATCTTTTATGCAATAGGATTTCTCTGGTCTTTTTCTCTTGGTTTGAAGAAAAAAATTGTCCCGACCAAGAAAGGTGTTCTTATCGGCGCAGGAGCCGGAATAAGCAGTTTTTTCGGTTCCCTGTTTTTGCTTTTAGCTTTAAAACAAGTTCCCGGTTCAATCGTTTTTCCTATTGCTATCGGCGGAAATCTGGTCACGGTAAGTCTCTTAGCCGCTTTCTTCTTTAAGGAGAGATTAGCGGTAAGAGGAACCCTGGGAATAATCAGCGGAATTGCCGGACTTATTTTACTCAGTATATAATGAAAATTAATTTATTGTCCGGAATTTCAATAAAGATTGTCCTATAAGAGTCAAGTTGTCAAAGAACAGTAGCAATTGATCTTTGAAAAATTAATTAAAGATAAGCAGGGATTTATTTACCGGAAGATTATTCCAGAAAATAGAGGATTTAGGGCTTTTGGAAAATACCGCAGTAATCTTTACTACCGACCATGGCTTCTACCATGGGGAGCATGGTCTGATGGGAAAGAGCATCATTACGGAAAAGTATCAGGGGCTGGCTCCATTATACGAAGAGGTAACCCATATTCCCTTGATGATTCATTTACCGAAAATCAAACCGCAAAGAATCTCCGGTTTTGTTCAGCCACCGGACTTAACCACCACAATAGTAGAACTGGCAAAAGCAAAAGACCCGGGAACAATGGAAGGAAAATCCCTTTTGCCATTAATTAAGGAAAAGGAAAAAATTCGTAATTTTGTTGTCAGTTCCCCCTCTATTATTCACGGCTCTGCCGGTGGTCAGCGGGTTACCGTCACCATAAAAGATTGGGTGTTTATTTATGGTCTTAAGGAAAAAGAAGAAAGAGCGTATGAGACCAGAATTGTTGACGGGAAGGTTAGAACCCAGAAAAGCTTAGGTAAAAAGGTTGAGCCGGAACTCTATCATCTTTCCTTTGACCCTGGTCAAAAAAAGAACATCTTTTCCAAACATAAAGATATTGCCAGGAAACTTCATTCCCAATTGATTAAATTTAATTGCATAGGAATTTTCTTTTTAACTTTCATCCACGAATTAACACGAATGAACACCAAGAAAACAATTATTTAAGAATTAACTAAAATATCGTAAGAGTTAAGTTATCCTGAAATACCATATGATTACAGTGATTATAAAGGAGATTACAGTGATTTTTATCTTTAATCACCGTAATCAAGAAGTTTAATCTCTGTAATCAGTAATAGTTTTAAAGAAACTAACCTATTACAAAATATCTATAGTTCTTATTCGTGTGTATTCGTGGCTAATTTATTGTATGGAATTTCAAAGTTTCCCCTCACCTACGTTTCCTCTCCCCAAGGGGAGAGGATGGAGGTGAGGGGGCTAATTTATTGGAAAGCGTCAAAACAGAAGAAAGAATACTTAAACCCTGGCAACTATTTGAATAGAATAATATGTCTTTATTGGAGGTTAGGGATTTGAGAGTTAGTTTTGCCGGAGAAAATGGGAAAATCCCTATTTTGCGCGGGGTAAACCTGAAGGTAAATAAGGGTGAAGTGCTGGGATTGGCTGGGGAATCCGGCTGCGGTAAAAGCCTCACCGCTCTCTCAATCCTGAAACTCTTGCCGGAGAAAGCATATTTTGATGGAGGGGAAATCTTATTTGAAGACGAAAATCTCTTAGAGATGGATGCAAATCAATTGATGAAAATCCGCGGCAGAAAAATTGCGATGATTTTTCAGGAGCCGGGGGCTTCTTTAGACCCTCTTTTTACCATTGGCAACCAGATTGGAGAAGCGATAGAAAAAAAGTTAAACGACCCATGTAGTGTATGGCTACCCCGAAGTTCAAAGTTGAAAGTAATGTCAGAAGTGGAAAGATTATTGGGATTGGTAAAGATGCCCAAGCCAAAGAAAGTATTGCATCAGTATCCTCATCAATTAAGCGGCGGAATGGCTCAGCGGGCTATGATTGCGATGGCGCTTGCCGGCAATCCTTCCCTGCTTATTGCCGATGAGCCTACTACCTCTCTGGACGTTACCACCGGAAGTAAAATTATTGCTCTCTTAAAGGAACTCCGGGAAAGCTTCAAGATGTCCATTCTCTTTATCAGCCACAATCTGGCTCTTCTTTCCCAGATCAGTAAGAGAATCGGGATTATGTATTTAGGAAGAATTGTTGAGGAGGGTCCGACTGATGAAATCCTTAACCAGCCCTGCCATCCTTACACCAGGTTATTGCTCCTCTGCCTGCCTGACCCGGAAAGAAGGGATAGACCGCTTTCCTCAATTCCCGGTTCTGTCCCGGAGCCGGCTGCGCTTGGAGCCGGCTGTGCTTTTGCTTCAAGGTGCCCGAAAAAAATAGAGATTTGCCGGATAAAAGAGCCGGAGATGAAAAAGGTGGGAGAGAACCACTTGGTTGCCTGCCACAATCTGTAGTGGCAAAGCTTGCTTTGCCCATGAATTGCCGAGTAAACTCGGCCGCTACAACCACTCCCTATCTTATACCCAGCCGTTGCTTTTGGCGATAAGGTTGATGAGCCGGTAGCAGAGTTTTGCCGCCAGGAAATCCGGAGCCCTATTGGCTCGGTTAGGGGAAAGCTCTACAATATCAAACCCGATGATTTGATGGCTTTGGGCTAAATTAGAAAGTAAACTGGTGAGATAATACCAGGAAAAACCTCCCGGTTCGGGAGTTCCAACTGATGGCATAATTCCCGGGTCAAAGCAATCAAGGTCAATGGAGAGATAAACCTTTTTGTCAGGTAAGGAAGATATTATCTCTTCTTGCCATTTATTTTTTTTAAAAATTTCCCGGGCCGGGAAAACCTTAAGGTTATTTTCCCTGATAAATTCCGCCTCTTCTTTGCAAAGACTTCTGGTCCCTGCCAGAACCAGAGAAATTTTTTCCTCATAGATGCGCCGCATCACGCTGGCGTGATTAAATTTTGTCCCCTCATAAGAATTCCTGAGGTCGGAATGGGCATCCAGGGAGAGAAGAGAAAAATTCGGATAAAATTTTTTGAAACTTCTTACCAGCCCCAGAGTAATGCTGTGCTCCCCGCCGAGAGTAATCAAGAACTTCTTATCAGAAAGGGTTTTGGTAGCAATTTTTTCTATCTCTTTGGCCATCTTCTCCGGGCTTTCAAGGTTTGGCCTCATTTCTTCCTGGGTATGAATTCCAAGTTTATAAGTTTCTGTTTTTAACTCCTCATCGTAGAGTTCCAGAAATCTGGAGGAAGAGATAATTGCTTCCGGCCCAAACCTGGTCCCCGGCTGATAGGAAGTAGTGGCGTCGTAAGCGACAGGAAGGATAATAAATTTTGCTTTTTTGTAATCGGAGTATTTAGTCTCTAAGCCTAAAAAATTAAAAGGAAGTTTTTCAAGCATTATAAAAATCTATTTTTCATTCTGCTTTGGGCCTAAGGGTAAGGTTGGAGTATCTATTATTGCCTGGTTGGAAGGCTTATCTTCAATAACAAACATAGCTGCCGCCACTACGGTGGTCCAGAGCCCGTTTTTATCCCCGATGGCTGACTGCGTGCTATTGGTTGTCTTTACAATCTGGCTACTCATCTTCCAGAGTTCTTTTTTTTCGTCGTAACTGGAATTAGGGTCAAACTCTATTCCCAGGATGGTCGCCAGCATCTGCGCGGCTAAGTCTTCGGCGTAGTCACCTGCTTTTTCCTCGGTTTCCCCGAAACTCTCATGTTCGGAGAGATAGCCGTATTGGCCGCTATCTGCCGGGATGGCAACGCCTACGGAAGCAGTGAGGAGCCGATGGGGTTCATTGGTTGAATTTTGGCTGAGCACGCAATAAACAATCTCCCCGGGTAAGAGCAAAGAAAATCCCTCCTGCCTGGAAACCATCTTGCAACCAGGAGGAAAAATACTGGAGACGTGCACCAGATTATACTTGGCAATTCCGGCATCCCTTAAAGCCTGCTCAAAACTGGTTAATTTTTCCCGATCTCTTCCGACTCCTTTAACCAAAAAAATTTTTTTTGGTAGAATCATTCTCTCATCTCCTTTTCAATCTTTAAAGCAATTTGCAATACCCTCTTTCCTTCCTCCCCCGGGATTAACGGGGATTTTTTCTTTCTTACGCTTTCAAGGAAGGAAAAAATTTCACTTTTTAATGGTTCTTCCTTCTTTACCTTGACCGGATGTTTTTTGATGGAGCCGGCACCTCCCTTTTCGTAGTAAATTAATTCCTGGGCCGAGTAATCCAATGACCAGTAGCGATTCGGCTCAAAAACCCTGATTTTGCGCAGGAACTTATCGGTAATCCGGCTTGCCGTCAGATTAGCCACCGATTTATTCTTAAAACTCAATCTGACGTTGGCGATGTCTTCCTTGGATGAAATCACCGGGATGCCTATCGCCGAAATTTTATCCAGAGGAGAGTCAATGATATTTAAGATAATATCTAAGTCGTGAATCATCAGGTCCAGGACCACGCTAACCTCAATTCCCCTTTCCGGATAGGGACCCAGGCGATGAATCTCCACGAAACGAACCTCTCTGAGCAATTGTTTTAATTTTCGTATCGCGGGATTGAACCTTTCAATATGGCCGATTTGGAGAACTGTTTTCTTATCTTGAGCAATCCTGATAAGTTCCCCGGCTTGTTTTATGGTTTCGGTCATCGGCTTTTCTAAAAGGACGGGGACCCCTTTTTTTAAAAAATCTTTGGCAATCTGGTAATGCAAAGGCGTGGGAACAACAATGCTGGCCGCATCCACCTTCCCCATTATTTGACGGTAGTCCGAATACCAGAAAGTTTTGTATTTTTCAGCCAGATTTTTTTTATTTGAAGGATCGCAAAGAGCAATCAGTTCTACCCCGGGAGTTTCTGCGTAGATGCGCGCGTATTGGGTTCCCAGGTGCCCTATTCCAATTACCGCAACTTTCAGCCTGCTCATTATTTAATTTCTATCTTACACTTTTTTTTATGAATGTCAAATATTTTTTCAAAGTATAGTAAAGCATAAACCACAAGATTCGCAGATAAGAACTTAACCGCAAAGACACCAAGACTCAGAGAGTACCAAGTAGGGAGTAGATATTAGGGAGTGGGGAGTGGATGATGTTTAGGGAGTAGATGTTAGGGAGTGGGGAGTGGATAAAGATATCCCGGTGCTCTTTCTACTCCCTGCTCCCCAGAGAGCGAAGCGAACGAATTCCCTACTCCCGGTACTTGTTCTCTGTGTCTTTGTGGTGAATATTGTTTTTTGTTGACAAATATGTAGGCGATATGATATATTTAATTGTAGCTAAAATAGGAGGTAATTGATATGGAAAGTACCACAATTAGAATTAATTCTAAAGCGCATATTGTGTTGCATCGCATCGCAAAGGAGGCGGAAGAATCTATGCAAGCCAGTCTTATTAAAGCTATAGAACTCTATCGCCGGCAAATCTTTCTTCAAAAAGCTAATACAGCATTTGAGGCTCTACACAAAGATTCCAAGGCATGGAAAGAGGAGTTAAAAGAACGAGAAGCGTGGAACTCCGCGCTATTAGATGATATAAAGGATTCTTAATTTATGAATATTCCTTCGCGAGGCGAAGTTTGGACTGTCAATCTTAATCCTGTGCGAGGACACGAGCAAGCCGGGTATCGCCCAGGACTTGTTGTGTCGGCAGATACTTTTAATCACGGACTAGCAGGCTTACTCGTTATTATCCCCATTACCACTAAAGAAAAGGGCATTCCTTTCCATGTTATAATAAATCCCCCAGAAGGCGGGGTGTCCAAAAAGAGTTTTATCAAATGTGAAGATATAAGGGCTGTTTCTACTGAACGACTATCTAAATGTCTTGGAATGGTATCAACTGAGACATTGAAGGCTGTCGAAGACCGACTTAAGATACTTCTTAATCTATCCTAAAACAAAATAAATCTATTGCCTAGGAATTTCCTTCGTAAGTGCTAAGATTGGTAAGATAAGAAAAATGAAGAAGATTGTTGGACTTGATTTGGGAGGAACCTTTATTAAGGTCGGTTTGGTGGGTAAGACGGGAAAAATCTTGAAGAAAAAACAATTGCCAACTTTAGGAAAAAAAGGAAGGGGTAGCGTCCTTTCCCAAATGGAGAAGGGAATTAAATTTGCGCTCAACGGAGAAAAGGATGTTATGGGTATCGGTATCGGCACCCCGGGGTTGGTGGATAGGCAAGGGAAAGTATTCTCTGCGCCCAATTTGCCGGATTGGGATAATCTGCCTTTAAAGAAAATCTTTGAAGATAAATTTAATCTCCCGGTTATCGTGGAGAATGACGTCAATACCATTACCTTTGGTGAATATGTTTATGGCGCGGGGAAAGGCTATAAAAATATTATCTGTATTACTCTGGGGACAGGGCTCGGCGGAGGGATAATTTTGAACGGAAAACTTTTTCGGGGCAGCAACCTTTCCGCCGCCGAAATTGGGCATATCCCCATTTGCTATGAGGGACCGAAATGCAATTGCGGAAATAGCGGTTGTATTGAGCGTTATGTCGGCGCGGCTTATATTTCCCGGATGGCAAGAGATGCAATCAAAAAAGGAAGAAAGAGCAAAATTAAAGATTTAGTTAAAGGAGACCTTAGCCTGATTACCCCTAAGATTATCAGCCAGGCTTATAAAAAAGGAGATTGGCTGGCCCGGGAAATCTGGGAGAAGGTCGGTCTTTATCTGGGAACAATGTTTTCCGGTCTAATTAATCTGCTTAATCCGGAAATAATCATTATTGGCGGAGGTATTGCCCAGGCCGGAAAGCCGCTTTTTGAGGCAGTAAGAAAAGAGATTAAAAAAAGAGCCTTTCCGCTTTTATCCAGGGAGGTAAAGGTGGTACCGGCAAAATTGGGCATTGACTCCGGGATTATCTCCGCCGCCTCCTTAATTAAAATGCATTAAATTTATTGCATAGGAATTTCCTTTTAAAACATTTACCACGAAAG